>DATEWL010000494.1:0-4494 GCA_035258025.1 Candidatus Acidiferrum sp.
GACGCCGAGGCTGCCGTCCGCGCAGCCGTCAACATGCAAAGGAGTCTGGCCGAGCTAAACAAAACCTCGGGCAAGCTGCCACTCAATATTGGAATCGGCATTCATACGGGAGAGGCTGTCGTGGGGTTTCTCGGCACGGAACGACGCATGGACTACACGGCGATCGGCGACACCGTGAACGTGGCCTCACGCCTTACCTCGCAAGCAGGGCCCGGCCAGATCGTAATTTCGAACGCGACGCACGCTCAATTAGGCCGCGAGATTCCCTGCTGCCCGCTCTCCGCAATGAAACTCAAAGGCCGCGCCGAGCCGATCGATGTCCATGAGGTTCTCTGGCGCGATCCGTCGCCCCAGAGCCTCACTGCGCAGGACTTCAAACCACTGGGACCGGCTTAGATTGACGAACGCTTGATCTGCGTTTCTCACCTCAATGCGTGGGAGTTGCGCTCCGCGTATTCGCCACCTTCGCCGGCAGATATTTCTTCTCCACCGAAGCAACCACGACATAGTTTGGATCTACCATTTCCGTCAGATGAATCTTTCCGACCTTTGAAAGCAGTTCATACGCATCCAGATCAGAGAGACCGTAGTCGGCGTGAATCCACGCCACCAGTTCGGTGAACGCAATGCGCACCGCATCATCCACCGGCCGGTAGATGCCCGTGGTCATGATTTCTTTCTCGTTCTCGAACCTGGGCCAGCCCGTGCTCTTCTTTTTCATCACGTCAAATTGCAGTCGCACGCGCATCGGCACTTCAATGGCGCTGCCGGCGACTTCTCCGTCACCCATTGCAGCGTGACCATCGCCAAAATAAAAAAGTGCGCCCGCTACATTTACGGGCAGATACAGGGTGTTTCCCACGCTGACTTCCGGCGCATCCATGTTTCCGCCAAATTCCGCCGGAACAATCGAGCTGCGCGCTTCACCATTTGCGGGCGCCACGCCGATGCAGCCGAGAAATGGATGCATCGGAATTTTGACCTTGAAGCCCGAGTCGAGCGCCTGAAATGTCGCCGTGTTATCCGCATGGTCGATGGGATAAAACCAAATCTTTTCCGGCAGCGGCTCCTTTTCGAGGACCGGCGTGTAGTGCGTAGAATTGATCGCTCCAAATCCAGGAGAAAACGCGCCCACTCCTTGAGTGCCGTCGACCTGCAAATCCAGGATGCGCACCACCAGTGTGTCGCCAGGCTCCGTCCCCTCGATGAAGAAAGGCCCCGTGAGCGGATTATCGCCTTTGGCCATCGCCGTCGTATCGCCAGGTTTCTGAATGCCGTTGCCAAAGCAATCGAGGGAATTCGCATCAAGGATGTTTCCGGGCCGCAGTCGCGCCACCGGCGGGGCGACGCCGAAAACGTATTTCACGTTGTCGATCGTGCCCTTGTAATGCACAACGTCCGCCGCAGGAGACCCCGGCACGTTCTGGGCAGCAGCACCCATTGCAAAGCAAGACACCAAGAGACAAGCCATAAATGCACGCACGGATTACCTCCAGAAAAAACGCAGGCAGAGTGCACCACAATCCATCCATGGAGTCAATCGGCCTCACTCGGCGGCACACATCGGGCTCGCGCTTTGCTATTCTTTTCAGCGACATGAAAGAGGCGATTCGCCCGAGCCAGCTTCGCGTCGTTTCCCTGGCACCAAGCGCCACCTCGATCCTCTGCGCCATCGGCGCGAAGAAATATCTCGTTGGCGTTACGAAATGGTGCGCTGACGTCTCCCCAGTAAATGGCCTCCCAAAACTCGGCGATTGCTGGCACATGGACTCCGTTGATGAAATCCTCAAACTGAAGCCGTCCCTCGTCATCGGTTCGGTGCCTTACAAACAAGGGACCCTCGCGAAGCTTTTGGAGCACCCACTCAGCTTCCTGGCCACGAATCCGCGGACGCTGGCTGATATTGAAAATGACATTCGCATGTTGGGCCGGATCGTTGGCCGCGCAGCGCAAGCCGAACTCTTGGTCAGGAAAATGCGGCAAGAATTTGTCGCGATCGCGAAGAAGAGCCGCACTCTGAAAAACAAGCCACGCGTCTATTGCGAGGCATGGCCGAACCCTCGCATCAGTTCCCCGCCGTGGGTCGCGGAAATCGTGAAGACTTGCGGCGGAGAGATGGTCATGCCTCCCGGTCAAAAAGTAAGCGATGAACAAGTCGCAAGCGCGCAGCCCGATGTGATCGTGCTCGCGTGGGCTGCCACTGGCGACAAAGCCAAGCCCCAAAAATCCTACCAAGTCGCCACCTGGAAAGACGTCCCCGCCGTCCGCAACAAGCAGGTCTATGTCGTCCGCGATGAATTGTTAAACACACCTGGCCCGCCGCTCGTCGCTGGAGCAAAACAGCTCTTCCGTATCTTGCAAAACGCTGTGAGACGGGAAAACAAAGAATGAAAGTCATCGTGGCCGCAGTCATTGAGCGCAGCGACCGCCGCATACTCATCGGCCAGCGACGGCGCGGCGACACCTCTCCCTTAAAGTGGGAGTTCCCCGGCGGAAAAATAGAACAGGGCGAAACACCGGAAGCCGCGTTAGCGCGTGAGCTTCAAGAAGAATTAAGCGCCACATTGGAAAAATGCATGGAACTGGGCCGCACACGGCACAAATATGCGGGCATGACCGAGGAATTGGAAATTCGCTTTTACGCCGCAAGCATCAAGGAAGGCGAAATCACGCCGAACGAGTTCGAACAGATCGCATGGGCTTTGCCAAAAGAGTTAGGAAATTACGACTTCCTCGCCGCCAACTCCCAGCTTATCGCGCAACTCGCCACCGGCCGAATCAAACCCAGAGAGATTCTGGAGCACGGAACGAACCCGCCTCCAAAATAGAAAAGACGAACCCAGTTCGTCTTTTCCATCACCAAAAAAACACATTGTTAGTTGGACCCGTCACGAAATAACTGGATTCAGTTTTTCCGGATTGATTCCCAATTCCTTGATCGCTTTGTCGACTACCGACCGTTCGATCTTCCCGTCACTATGCAACTCATGAAGCGTCGCCAGGGCGATAAACCGCGAATCGACTTCGAAGAATTCGCGCAATGACGCACGTCCTTCGCTGCGGCCGAAACCGTCCGTACCCAGCGACGCCAGCCGCCGCGGCATCCACTTGCTAATCATGTTTGGCAGCGTCTTCAGATAATCAGAAGCCGCAACCAAAACTCCGGGCGCATCCGCAAGGCACTTGGTCGCATACGGAACGCTAGCTTTCTCGCCTGGATGCAAACGGTTCCAGCGCTCGGTCTCGTTCCCGTCGACGTAAAGCTCCTTGTAGCTCGTCACGCTCCAAACATCCGCCGCAACGCCATATTTCGTGTCCAGAATTTCCTGGGCGCGGAGCACTTCGTTTAGGATTGCGCCGCTTCCGAAGAGTTGCGCGCGAAGTTTGGATTTTGGACTGGCCGCCTGCCGGAACCGGTACATGCCCTTCAGAATTCCGTCTTTCACGTCTCCGGGCATGGCCGGCATCGCGTACGGCTCGTTCATCACCGTGATGTAGTAAAAAATGCTTTCGCCGTCCTTATACATCCGGCGGATGCCGTCCTGCAGAATTACCGCCATCTCATAGGCAAACGCCGGATCGTACGCGCGCAAATTCGGGACGGACAGCGCCAACACGTGGCTGTTGCCATCCTGGTGCTGCAGCCCCTCGCCCGCCAGCGTCGTCCTGCCGGAAGTTCCGCCCAACAAGAAACCGCGCGTGCGCATGTCCGCCGCGGCCCAAATAAAATCGGCGATGCGCTGGAATCCAAACATCGAATAATAAATAAAGAACGGAATGGTGTTAATGCCGTGCGTGGCGTACGCCGAGCCTGCAGCAATAAAAGAGCCCATCGAACCGGCTTCGGTGATTCCTTCCTCGAGAATCTGCCCGTCCTTCGCCTCCTTGTAATAGAGCAGCGTGTTGACGTCCACCGGCTCGTACTTCTGCCCAACGCTCGAATAAATTCCCACCGTTCGAAACAGCGATTCCATACCGAACGTCCGCGCTTCGTCGGGAACGATCGGCACGACCAACTTGCCGATTTCCGGATCCTTCAGCATTTTGCGCAGCATCCCGACGAACGCCATCGTCGTCGAGACTTCCCTGCCTTCGCTGCCGTCGAAGAACTCCTTGAACAGCTCGTCGTGGTCGGCCACCAGCGGTTTCGAGCGCACACTGCGTTTCGGCGTGTATCCGCCAAGCGCCTCGCGACGGGCACGCAAGTATTGAATCTCGATGCTGTCCTCCGCCGGGCGGTAGAACGGTACCTCAACGCAATCGTCGTCGTTCAAAGGAATCCCAAACCGGGAGCGGAACTCGCGCAACTCCTCTTCATTCAATTTTTTCTGCTGGTGCGTGACGTTCTTGCCTTCGCCCGCTTCGCCCAAGCCGTAACCCTTAATGGTGCGCGCGAGAATCACGGTTGGGCCACCACGGTGTTCGACGGCCGCCTTGTAGGCGGCGTACACCTTGCGGGGATCGTGGCCGCCGAGACGCAGACGGCGAAGCGCC
>DATEWL010000495.1:0-2455 GCA_035258025.1 Candidatus Acidiferrum sp.
CGGACATCCGTCCATACTTGTTGGTTTTGCTCGGAGCCATCGGATTTGTGCTCTTAATCGCTTGCGCGAATGTGGCCAATCTGTTCCTCGCGCGCGGCGGCTTGCGCGGCCGCGAAATCGCCGTCCGCATCGCCATGGGCGCATCCCGCTGGCGTCTGTTCCAGCAATTGCTAACTGAGAGCATGCTCATCGCGCTCGCCGGCGGCGTGGCCGGCCTCCTATTTGCTTACTTGGGACTTAGCTCGTTGCTAGCCGTTGCGCCTGCCGACTTGCCGCGCGCTTCCGATGTCCATCTCGACGGATGGGTTTTCGCGTTCACCTTTCTCATCTCGCTCTTGACTGGTGTTCTCTTCGGTCTTGCTCCGGCCCTCGAAGCCAGCAGAACCGGCATAAACCAGGCCCTGAAAGAAGGCGCCGGCCGCGCAAGCGCCACTGCTGGACGCGCGCTTCTCCGGAAGCTGCTCATCGTCGGCGAGTTTGCGATTTCCCTCGTGCTGCTCACCGGCGCGGGATTGATGATCGCCACATTCTCGAAACTTCTTCACAGCGATCCCGGCTTCAACCCTCAGCGCATCCTCTCTGTCCAGCTCTGGCTCATTGGCTCGAAATACGATTCCACCGCTCAGATTGAAAGTTTCAACCGCGCCGCCGTTCAGCGCCTCGAAGCTCTGCCCGGCGTCGATGCCGCCGCTATCATTGCTGCTGGGCTGCCGCTTGAGCGCGGCGGAAACAACGGCGTGCGCATGCCCAATTCCACGAATTGGGACAGCACGGACTACCGGGAAATCACTCCCGGATTTTTTCGTGCCATGGGCATTCCCCTTCGATCGGGCCGCGCATTTTCCGAATCAGATTCAGAAGCCGCCAGCAAGGTCGTAATCATCAATGAAGCGTTTGCGCGCGAGCACTTTTCCGGGCGGAGTCCGCTCGGTGAGCGCATTTTCCTCGGCGAGGAGCCGTCCGAAATCGTCGGCGTGGTCGGCGACGTGAAGTCTTACCTCGATCAGCCGGCACTTCCCACCACCTTTATTCCCGCGGCGCAAGCTTCTTACAGGACGTCAAAAGTTTTTGAAGGCTGGTTTCCAAGGAGCATCATCCTTCGCGCCAACGTTGACCCCGCAAGCCTCAGCCGCGCCGTGCGCGACGCCGTTGCCGCCGTCGATCCCATCGTCCCGACAGGCTCCATCCGCACCATGGATCAGGTGCTCTCCCATTCGCTCGCGCTCCGCAATTTCATGATGTTTCTTCTCAGTCTTTTCGCCGCGCTGGCTCTGACTCTGGCGACCGTTGGCATCTACGGAGTGATCTCCTACGCAGTTTCACAGTGCACGCGCGAAATCGGCGTGCGCATGGCGCTCGGAGCACATCCGGGCGACGTCCTGCGGCTTATCTTGGGCGAGGGATTGAAGCTCGTCCTCGCCGGCGCAGCGCTGGGTATTGTCTTTGCGTTGATCGCGACCAGATTTATCGCAACTATGATCTACGGCGTCAGCGCCACGGACCCGCTTATCTTCCTCTCCGTCATCACGCTTCTTGTCGTGGTGTCTCTTGCGGCGTGCTACGTTCCAGCCCGCCGCGCCATGCGCGTCGATCCCATCGTCGCTCTGCGTTACGAATAGGCCGTAAACCGCTTTCGCTGCGGACCGAAGTTATTTTTTCGGTGAGTTTTTCCGCACGTTTTTCCGTAGTTTTGAGCTGGCTCACCGGGCTTTGTTCCTTCGGAAGATAGTTCCCAATTTCCATAATTGCTTCCTTCCGCATACGCCTTGGAATCCGTATCGCCTTCGATCGCTAGCTTGTCGGGAAGTTCTCAAAGTTCTTGTGCGAGCAGTCCCAGTTTCCAAAATTTTTTGTGAAATCGATGTAACCAAATCTGCGGAACTCGCATCACATCCTTCGAGAATATAAACTTCTTCCACGGAATCGTGGAGTGGCCTGCCTTTTTTTTCATTCCGGAACTTTTTATAATTACTTGAATGCGCACATGTGCGTGTATTAATTCATAGGTATCAGTTTTTAGAAGAAATTTATGATTTCGTGTAGATGGCAGCAGCTAAAGGAAAACTGAATCGCGCGTAACCTCTCGACAAATAAAGTATTTATAAAAAGACAATAAAATTGGCAGGTAGCTTGCATACGGAAATGCGCCAGATCGCTCGAGTGGATACCGCGAAGCCTTTTGAGCAGCGAACCATAGGACTTCAGGAAGCCTGGGCCGGCTCGCGGTAAAAAAATCGATCATGGGACGGGGATAGGGAGGGGCGTGAAGCCTAGTTTCACGCGACAGCACTGGTGTGTGCCAACGCCCGGATGCACGCGGCGGAGTCAGCTACGGAACGGAGAGAGGCGCCGAATAAACGCATACTGGGCGAAAGTGGAATTACAAAACTAAGGAGAACGAAAGACCATGAGAAGCAAGAAGTTCCTCAAATACTTGTCCCTGTTTCCGTTGATG
>DATEWL010000496.1:0-2430 GCA_035258025.1 Candidatus Acidiferrum sp.
AGGAGGGGCAATCGGTGTAGCGCTAGCGGTGGGGGGCACAAACCTTCTCCTTGCCGCGAGCCCGGGAAATCTTCTCGATTTGCGTTCTGTCCCGATTGATTGGCGCGTTTTGGCCTTCGCCTCCGGCGCTACTCTGCTCGCCGGGTTGCTGTTCGGTTTTCTGCCTTCGTATATCTCCGCACATTCGGGTATTTCCGAAACGCTCAAGGAAGGCGGCCGTGGGTCGTCCGCCGGGAAACGGAGGCGATTTTCGCGCAGTGCCTTTGTGGTCGCGCAAATGTGTCTTGCACTGATTTTGCTTTCTGGTTCCGGGCTTCTGATTCGCAGCTTCATTCGGCTCGTTGGCGTAGACCCAGGTTTTGATGCAAGTCATCTGCTCACCTTCAAGGTGTCGCTTCCTTCCTCGAAATACGGCAAGGACCCGGCGTGCTTGGCCTTCTTCCGGCAGCTCCTCGCTAGGATCTCTGCGCTTCCCGGCGTGCGTTCCGTCAGCATGAACAGTTTTGCTCCTTTCTCAGGGCTTGGTTCGGTAACCGGCGTTCACATTCTAAGTCAGCCGAAGCGCTCGCTGATGGATCTGCCCGAGGCCGCAGTGCGCGTTGTCGGGCCGGACTATTTCCCCACCATGCAGATTCCGTTGCGCGCGGGCCGAACGTTCAATGAACAGGAGCTGACTGAAGAGCGGCACGTGGTCATCATCAATCAGGCGTTTGCGGATCAATACCTAAAAGGCGTGAATCCTCTCGGCCAAAAAGCCGTCATCTACATGAAGAGCCTCGAGGAAAGCAAGAACACGCCGTCGGAAATTATTGGCGTGGTTGGCGACGTCCGCCAAATGGGACTGGATACGCCCGCTGAACCGACGGTTTATTGGCCGCATCCTGAGCTGGTCATGTCAGAAATGACGATTGTTGTTCGAACCGCAAACGAGCCACTCGCGCTGGTCTCCGCAGTGCGAAACGAGCTGCAGCAAATGGACCCTGAGCAACCGATGGCCGCCGTTTCCACTATGGATCAGCTCCTCGCGGGCACGCTTTCGCGTTCGCGATTCACGATGCTGGTTCTCGGGGTATTTGCGGCGCTTGCCCTCGTACTCGCATGCGTTGGGATTTACGGCGTGATTGCCTACAGCGTCACGCAGCGTACCCAGGAGTTCGGCATTCGCATGGCGCTTGGGGCAAATCGTCGAGACGTATTCCGTCTCGTTCTTGGCGAAGGAACTCGCTTGACGCTTCTTGGCATCGGTCTCGGAATTGTGGCTGGGCTTGTCGTCACACGGCTTATGGCGACGTTACTGTACGGAGTCAGCGCGACGGATCCGCTCACGTTTACGGCTGTGACGCTACTTCTGGCGCTTGTCGGTCTAGCCGCTTGCTACATTCCCGCGCGCCGCGCAACCCGCGTCGATCCCATCGTCGCTTTGCGTTATGAGTAGAACGGTAGAGATCGGGTGAGTGTTTGGAACGATCTAGGAGTACGCAATGCTCAGTGATCTGTTGTTTCGCCTTCGTGCACTGTTCCAGCGCAAAACCGTCGAAGCGGAACTTGACGAGGAACTGCGATCGCATTTCGAGAATCAAGTTGAAAAAGTTGTTGCTTCCGGCGTGCCGCGCGAACAAGCCATTCGCCGCGCGCGCATCGAATTCGGCGGCCATGAGCAGCTCAAAGAGGAATGCCGCGACGCCCGCGGCGTGAATTTCATCGAGACACTCACCCGCGACGTGCGGTTCGGTTTCCGAGCCATGAAGCGCAGTCCCGGATTGACACTCGTGGCTGTCCTATCGCTGGCCCTCGGGATCGGGGCGAACACGGCTATGTTCAGTTTGCTCGACGCCATCTTGCTGAAGTCTCTGCCAGTGCAGAATCCTTCGCGGCTGGTTCTGTTCGGGGCTGGCAGGTGGGGCGGAAGCCAGGATACGATGCCGGATCGCAGCTGGGAGTTATTCTCCTATCCCTTTTACCGCGAGATCAGCGAGCAAAATGCGGTTTATGCGGGCGTCACTGCCATCCACAGCATCGAGTTCACCACGCATGGCGGGGTCGACGGCGGCAGTCCTGAGCTTTTGAAAGCCGATCTTGTTTCTGGAACGTTTTTTTCGGTATTGGGCGTCGAGCCGGTGCTTGGCCGTGTGCTCAATGAGGCCGATGATCAAACGCCGGGCGCGGGCCCCGTCGCCGTGGCAAGCTATTCCTGGTGGAAACGGCGCTTCGGAAATAATCCGTCTATTCTCGGAAAGACTTTTCGGTTCGAATCAACGGTTTACACGATAGTCGGCGTGGCTCCGCCGGGATTTTTTGGCACGAGCGTGGGACAGGCACCGGACTTGTGGATCCCGCTGTCCATGGAAAGGGAAATCTCCCCTGGATGGAACGGGCTCAACGACAAATTCTTCCAATCGCTCTATATCATTGCCCGGCTCAAGCCAGGTG
>DATEWL010000497.1:0-3424 GCA_035258025.1 Candidatus Acidiferrum sp.
CGTCGGGATCAATATCAGCGGCTTCCCCAAGAAGAACCTGCGTATTTTTTTGTCTGCTGAGCACGCCACGCAACGGAGCGGCAATCTCGCCTGGCGACAACGAGCCTGTGGCAACCTGATACATCAGCGGCTGAAAAAGATGAAAATTGCGGCGGTCGATCAAGGTGACTTCGACAGGCGCACGCCTAAGCTTTTGCGCCGCGTTTAAGCCCCCAAACCCGCCGCCCAGGATTACGACGCGGTGTTTCTCTCCCATGCCGACCGCTCCCCAGAACGCAACCCCGTTCTCCCTAGCATCATCTCATCTAGCGTGAATTTCTCAATTACGATGCTTGGGTCCCGCCCGGAGATACGGCGTTTTTCTGGACAAGCTTGACATGAAGACGAAGCCGATTTCCAAGTCGCCGAACCGCGAGCAAATGGAACGCAATACTCTGCGCCTGCTCTGTTCCGTACTCGTAAAACCGGGCACGCGGCTCGAAATCTGCAAGCTTTTGCACTCTAATGACTTTCTGGATCCCCTGCGGAGAGCTGTTTTTGAAGAGGTTCAGACAGCCGGCCTGATCAGCTCGAAGCACCTACGGGCGTCGCTCCATGCTCTCATGATCAACCGCGGGTTCGCCGATTTTGATTTGGACAAACTGCTGGCGCCAAAACTTGCCAGTGAGGCAGAAATCGAGCATTTGTTCGAGAGCACTCTCCACCTGCTGAAGCTCGGCGGGGGCGACGAGCCAACTCTTTTTGCGTCCGAGGCCGATGTCGAAAACTAGTTTCCGCGTTTTAACGGTCATCGAGGCGCTAGGCCTTACAGGTTACATCGCCTGGTACATCTGGCAACTTCAAAGCGCGCGGCCTAACTCTTGGATTGTCTTCCCGATCTGGCTGCTCACAAGTATCCTCTTGCATCGCGACACTCCGAAAACTCTAGGCTGGAGGGCGGACAACCTTTGGCCAGCCACGCGCCAGGGGTTGATCATTTTCGCAGTGCTTATTATCAGCGCCGTTCTCGCAGGTTTGTGGCTTGGCGCTTATCATCGTTCGCCGCTTCGCGTCGCTGAGCCCTGGCGTTTCTTTACCTACTTCGCATTTTGCCTGTTGCAGCAAGTCGCGCTGAATTCGTTCCTCACGAACCGGCTTCTCTATGCATTGGAGAATCCCCGAATGGCCGCCCTGGTGGCCGGCGTCATTTTTGCTGCGCTGCACTGGCCAAATCCGGTCCTCGTGCCGCTGACTTTTATCGGTGGAACCGCAATGAGCTGGCTCTTCTCTAGAGAACGCAACATTATCCCGCTCACCATTGGACAAGCCATTGTTGGCACGCTTGTATGGTGGGCATTCCCGATTGCCTGGCATCACGGAATGCGCGTCGGACCCGGTTACTACTCGTTTCACCTCTAGAAGCCGCGCCGTTCCCCACGCGTCTCTCACGCGGCTACAAATTCAAGCGATCGTACTTCCCTGCCGTTTTTCGTAAGGCCGACGCTCTTGCGCCCCGGTCGTCAGACTTCTCCCAAACACCAGGGATGATCAACGAACATTTCGGACAAGCACCTTCGAAGAGTTGATTCTCAAGGACATCGTGCCACGACCGCCGAACCAGCAACTCGCCGCACTTCGGGCAAGACGTATTCGCCCCATCGCTAAAGATATTCCCCTCGTAGACGTAGCGAAGCCCCGTTTCGCGAGCAATAGCCCGCGCCCGGTGAAGTGTCTCCGGCGGCGTGCGTGGCTTATCTTGCAGCTTGAAGTCCGGATGGAACGCCGTGAAGTGCAACGGCACGTCCGCCCCAAGATGCGTCAATATCCATTCGGAGAGTTTGCGCGTTTCCGCGGGATCATCATTCAAGGTGGGGATGATCAGGTTGGTGATTTCAAACCACACATTCGTTTCTTTTTTCAGCCATTCAAGAGTCTCGAGAACTGGCTGCAAATGCGTTAGCGTAATCTTCCCGTAGAAACCTTCCGTGAACGCTTTGAGATCGATATTGGCCGCATCGATGTGATCGTAAATGTCGTGAAATGCCTCATACGTGATATAGCCATTCGAAACCATCACTGTTTTCAGCCCGTATTCCTTCGCAGCCCTGCAAATATCGATGACGTACTCTCCCCAGATGGTCGGCTCGTTGTAAGTGAACGCCAGCGAATCGCAGCCATGCTGCAAAGCCAACAAAGGCACGTCTTCCGGAGCAACATGCTGCGAACGCACCTGATCCTGCCGCGATTTGGAAATGTCCCAGTTCTGGCAAAAGAAGCAACCCATGTTGCAACCAGCTGTCCCCATGCTGAAGACACGGGTGCCTGGCAGAAAGTGATTCAGCGGTTTTTTCTCGATGGGATCAACTTGCAGCGCCGCAGGCGCGCCATAGCCGAGGCTATATAGCTTTCCGCCTTGATTGACTCGTATGAAACAAAAACCCGATTGTCCCGAATGGATGTGGCAATGCCGAGGGCAGAGGTAACAGTGCACGCGCCCGCCAGCCTCCGGCTCCCACCAGCGCCCTTCGTGCAGTTCCTCGGTTTTCTGGAGGATCTTCAGCTCGCTCAAAGGCGGATCCCCCTTCCAATCAAATCATACGCTTCCCACCGCATCCAAACGACGAATTGTGCTTTTGAGGATGGCAGGCCAACAACAGGATGCCGAGGTTCAGGTTGAGTGGCGAATATGACGTTGCACGCGCCGCCGTTCCGCGGCCCAGTCCACAAAACTCATCATGTTTGCTCTATATTTCCAGGAAAGCCGCAGGAATTTTCGCGCGTCCAAGTTTTTCGCTTCCGGGCCAAGAAAAGTCTCAAATCGCCACCGCAAATACGGGCTCTTCCAAGGTTTGAAGCGATACCCACGAGCAACGTTCCAGTAGTACCGCAGCGTCTTAAACATCGGTCTTACACGGGCATGACAGCCCGCTCCCATCTTCGCTCGTCTTAACTGCCACCCAGCGGCGCGGAAAGATGCTCATGCACCAGCACCCAGCCCGACGACCCGCGCCTCTCCCAAATTCCTGTATACCGGATCTCTGTTTCAGAATTCTTACCGTCTTTTGTTTTTTCTGCTAAATGCATGGAAACCGTGGTCCACGCCACTGTGCCATGGCGTCTCACCTTCAAATCCTTCCCCGCACTCAGAGATATGCTCTCCGCGTTGTCCAAAAACTCCTTCTTCACCCCTGCGTCGTATTCCTTCCAATTGTGGTAGGCGAACGGAGCAACGTCATAAAATACCAGTCCGTCCTCCTTGGCATAGAATCGCGCGGCGTTGTCCGCGTTGCCGCTGCTCCAAGCCACGCAATAGGCGTCAATTAACTTTCGAAACGTCGCGTCGTCCGTGGCTTTTTGCTGGGCGCGTGCTCCAACGAACGTAAGCAGTCCCCCTGCAAGAGCGAGTACGACATACAGGAGCCAGCGCCATCGTTCGCCACTCCGG
>DATEWL010000498.1:0-2862 GCA_035258025.1 Candidatus Acidiferrum sp.
GATCTTGGGTGGATAGAGAGGGCAAGCTTGTTTCGCAGCCTACGCTGACGGTGGAGGAACTGAAGGCGATCGTGGATGAGACACATGGGTGGGGGAAGAAAGTGGCGTGCCATGCTTACAACGGAATTGGTTTGCAGAGGGCACTCGATGGCGGGTGCGATTCGATTGAACATGGACTGGAGATTACAGACGCGCAGATTGCCCAGATGAAACAACAGGGGACGTGGTATTGCCCGACGCTTGCGCCTTACTACGGAGACTGGGCGGCGGCGGATACGCCGGGAGGAAAGCGGGACCGCGCGCGGGCGGCGGTGCACGAGATTTCATTTCGCAAGGCGCTGCAGGCACATTTGAAAATCGTGTATGGGACGGACATGGGCGGGATTCCGTGGACGGAGCCGATTGCGCAAGAATTCGGGCGAATGGTTTCAATGGGGATGACGCCAATGGATGCGATTCAATCGGCTACCGTGCGCGCCAGCGAAATGCTTGAGATGAAGGGCGAGATTGGCGTTTTGGCGGCCGGGGCTTATGCGGATATTATTGCGGTGTCCGGGGATCCATTGAAGGATGTGGGCGAGCTCGAGCATGTGCGGTTTGTCATGCACAATGGGGCGGTGTTTAAGGATGAGGTGAAAAAGTGAGTAGTGGGTGGTGAGTAGTGAGTAGCGGCGTATGGGGACCGCACCCTGCTTGATCAGGATTTCGTGGCGCTGGTGCGAGTGGGGACTGGGGCTTTCAGCTTTTGCCCGCTTCGACGGTTACGCCTTTCCAAAATGCGATACGGCCTTTGATTTCCTTGGCGGCAGGATTCGGCTCGGGGTAATACCAGGCGGCGTTTTCGTTTTTCATGCCATCGACTTCGACGTGATAGTAGTGGGCCGTGCCCTTCCACGGGCAGATAGACGTGTGCGTGCTGGATTTCAGAACATTTTTGGTGACGGATTCAGGAGGAAAATACTGATTGCCTTCGACGACGAGCGTGTCGTTGCTCTCGGCAATGACCTTGCCACCCCAGATGGCTTTTGCCATGTTGCTTGCTCCTCGTGTTCACGCGCGGCTTCTTTGCGCGATCGAAATAAGTCTACCTGGAGATTTGATGCGCAAGGCGAAGAAACGGTTCAAGAGAAAGAGGTACGAGACGAGGGTTCGATGCGCTGATTGCTGAGGCATTGAGTTGCGGGTCGGGCCGTTCAGATGACGGCTTCTGTTAGAATCTGCACGCAACGTGGAGGATAGAGATGGCTGAACAGAGCTTTCAGAGTCACGCGAAATGGGTGCCACCGTTTCACTTTTTCGTTTTACCGGTGTTGCTGATCAACATTGGATTTCAGATTTATTGGTGTGTGAAAGCATTCACGATTAGTGGCGTGGTTTCCGTGCTTGTTGCGGTGGCGTTTTTTGTGGGGATTGGGACGGCGCGCGGGATGGCGCTGAAGGTGCAAGACCGCGTGATTCGTCTCGAGGAGCGGCTGCGGTTCGAACGGGTGCTACCCGCGGACCTGCACCCACGGATCGAAGAGTTTACGATCGACCAACTTGTGGCGCTGCGGTTTGCGAGCAATGCGGAGTTGCCGGAGCTGGCACGGAAGGTGCTGGAGGAAAAGTTGAATGATCGGAAGGCGATCAAGCAGATGATCAAGACCTGGCGGCCGGACTTCTCGCGAGCTTGATTTTGGGCGGCGCAGGCCCGCAAGGGCGGGGCAAGCCCAGCCCCTACAGAGTATTGTGAATTTTGCGAAAGAGATTAGATGCTGCGGATGACGCCGCCTTCAGCGCGGACGGCGGCGCCGCTGATGGCAGCGGATTGGGCGCTGGCGACGAAGGCGACAACCGCGGCAATCTCTTCGGGCGTTTCGAAACGTTTCAGGAGCGAACTAGGGCGGACGGATTTGAAAAACTCCTTCTCGATATCGGCTGTAGAGAGATCGCGCTGCTTGGCCATACTATCAAGAAAACCTGTGACGCCTTCGGAAGCAGTGGGTCCGGGGAGAACGGAGTTCACCGTGACACCGGTGCCGGCGACGGATTCGGCGAGGCCGCGAGCGACGGCGATTTGGGCAGTTTTGGTCATGCCGTAGTGAATCATCTCCGCGGGGATTTGCACGGCGGATTCGCTGGAAATGAAAATGATGCGTCCCCAATCTTTTTTCAGCATGCCGGGTAGATAGTGGCGCACGAGACGGACGCCGCTGAGGACGTTGACCTCGAAGAAGCGCAGCCAGTCGGCGTCGGAGATTTCGGCGAAGGGCTTGGGTTCGAAGATTCCCAAATTGTTGATTAATACGTCGGCGTGCGGGATTTGCTTGACGAAGGTTTCGACGCCGCTCACCGTGCCTAGATCCGCGGCGATGCCTTGCACATCGGCGGTTTTGTGGTGGTGGCGGATTTTTTCCAGCGCGACATTTACGCGCGCTTCGGTGCGGCCGTTTACGACGACCTTTGCGCCTTCTGATGCAAGCGTAGTTGCGATGGCTAGGCCGATGCCTGCTGTGGAACCGGAGACTACAGCCAGCTTACCCTTCAGACCAAAATCCATGGAACTGGCCTCCTAACGAGCTTCATCGTGCGCTTCATCGAGCCACGGCGGCGGCCGCTGCGCCTTCAATCTCCGCGATTTCTTCGGGTGATAGCTTTAGTTCCCCGGCGCGCATAACGCCTTCGGCTTGTTTTGCATTTCGGGCGCCGACGATGGCTCCAGTGACGGCGGGATTGCTGAGGACCCAGGTGATAGCGACTTCGCCGGGGCTGCGGCCGTGGCGCGCCCCGACTTTGCGGAGGCGCTCGACGAGGTCAATGTTTTTGGAGAGGCGCGGCTCACGAAACTCCGGATTCTTGCTGCGGAAATCGTCGGGCGGGAGG
>DATEWL010000499.1:0-2815 GCA_035258025.1 Candidatus Acidiferrum sp.
GTTGACGGTCGAGAAGACCACGATTGCCGCGAGCCGAACTATGGCGAATGAGCCAAACGGCTCGATCCATACACTGCAAATCAGTGCGCCGCAACCCGGTGAACGACAACCGATCGAACGGCTTACGATCCTGGTTCTGAAGTCCAGCGAGAGCTATGAAGTGACCAAGTACCAGAGGGACGGCGACTTGTTGATGTTCGTGGACACGCAAGGCCGGAAGGGCGGAGTCGACGTCAATGAAGTGGATTGGCGCAAGACATCCGAGATGACAGGCGCTGCCCGGTCTGGTGACCAGACGTTGCTCTCTCGACAGACGAATTAGTTGAACAACGCTGCGATTGACTAGAGAATTTGGCCCCAACTGTCGGTATTGGCGACGGTTCGTTGGGGGTGCGTTGAGGTGCGCGCAAAATCTGATGAGAGCGCCTACAGTATGCCGCCCTTAGCGAGAATCCCCGTCTTAAGAACTCAAGAGCATAAGGAAAGATCGTCTCGCTTAGGCGACTCGGCTTTCCCAATTATTGGGGCTTGGGAAGCTGCAAGATCATCCCGCTGCCTTGGCCCGCCTCGACGGTCGGTAACTGGCCGTTCCATTTATCAATCAAGGCGCGGTTGTTTTCGATGCGGCGCAACTCCAGGAGTTGCGGCGTCAGGGAATTCTGACGGATGCGGTTGGCATCGGCTTCGCCTTGCGCGCGCGTCACGAGAGACTTGGCGTCGCCTTCCGCCTCGGCGATTTTCTTTGCGGCTTCCGCTTGCGTTGTCGCCAGTTCATTTCTGGCCTGCTCGGACTTTTGAATGGCTTGCGCCTTTGCCGTAATGGCCGCGGCAATCACCGCTGGCACCCGCGGCGCTCCGATAAACCCGAACTGTTGCACGCTCACACCTACAGGCGCCATTTTCTCCTCGATCTTCGACTGCACCTTCCGCAGAAACTCCGCTTTTTTCTCTCCGTAGATGTCTTCTACCGTGTATGTGGATGCCACCTCGTTCAGCGAATTGCGCACTACGTCGCGCAGGATGCCGTGCGTGAAAGTATCCATGTCGGAAACGCGGTACTTCACGTAGAAATCCGGCACCTTCGACGGCTCGATGGCGTAAGACAGGGAAACGTCAACGAAAATCTCCATGCCTTCCTTGGAGTTGAAACCCATCTCTTCATTGATGGGATGCCCTTCATTCACATCTTTAGTCCATTTCACGGTCTGCACGTAGGTAGGGAATTCAATGATTTCCGTGCTGAGGGGGGAATACACGACCCATCCCGTGCGCACCGGTATCTCAGAGGCTCCGCGCTGGTTTCCCGCCAAATTGATCTGTACACCCACGTGTCCCGGTTCAATCCGCGTCACCCGAATCAGAAACAGTCCCATCACCAACAACACCAGCAGAACTCCAATGCCGATGATGCCTAGCTTCAAAAACGGAGCGGCCCTCTTCATCTCGAACTCGGCGTCGCCCCGCCCGCTCCCTCTGAACATATCCATACCGTTGCTCCCTCCGCGAGAGACCACTTTCACTCTGCGCTGTTAGTTTGTCATGTACCGCGTTAGGAAGTCATGATGCGCTAACTGGCAGAAAATAGACAGTTTTGAGCTGTTCGGGCTTTGAGGCCCACCGGGTACGACGAATGCTACTTCGCCGCCTAACCTTCCTTCAACTGATCTCGTTCAGGAAGCTTTTTCCGTGCGGTATTTCTCCACCGAAGATTTGCGCGACAGTTTGGCCCATGTCGGCCAGCGTTTGCCGGACGCCCAGATTCACGCTAGCGCCGCTCCTCGGCGAATACGCCAGGATTGGCACGTACTCCCGCGAATGGTCTGTTGTCGGCCAGCGCGGATCCGGATCGCAACCGTGATCCGCCGTAATCATAAGCAGATCCGAAGCAGTCAGCAGCTTCGTAAATGGCCCTAGCATTCGGTCGAATTCTTCGAGCGATTCGGCGAAGCCTTCCACATCTTTGCGGTGCCCGTACAACATGTCGAAATCGACGAGGTTGCAAAAAATCAAACCGCTTTTTCTCTCATTCAAAGCTGCTGTGAGTTTTGCCATGCCATCCGCATTGCCCGTCGTCGTAACGTAGTTCGCCACACCGCGCCCGTTGTAGATGTCGTGAATCTTCCCGATGCCAAACACCGGCACCCCGCGTTCCGCAAGCACGTCCAGCAGCATCGGTTTTGGCGGATCCACCGCATAGTCGTGCCGGCGCGTTGTTCTCACAAAATGTCCCGAAGTTCCGGCGAATGGACGGGCAATCACGCGTCCAACGCGGTTCGGCTCATCGAGCAATTTCCGCGCAATTTCGCACATGCGATAAAGCTCTGAAATCGGGATCACGTCTTCATGCGCGGCAATCTGAAAAACGCTGTCGCCGGAGGTGTAGACAATCGGCTTGCCCGTCCGCACATGTTCTTCGCCGAGTTCCTTGATTATCTCCGTGCCAGACGCAGGCTTGTTCCCGAGCGTTCCTCGCCCAATCTCCTTTTCAAATTTCGCGATCAATTCTTGCGGAAATCCGTGCGGATACGTCGGGAATGCCTGGTCCAGCCAAACTCCTGCCATCTCCCAATGTCCTGTAGTCGTATCTTTTCCAGGCGAGTGCGTTGCGCCTTTCCCATACGCGCCGATCGGCGATACTTCGGGAGGAAGATGCGCAAGCGGCGCAATATTGGCGAGGCCGAGTCGCAGCAGATTCGGCACCTTCAGCAGCCGCGATTCAGCAATGTGCCCCAAGGTCGTTCTGCCCACGTCGCCATAATCCGCTGCGTCGGGCAATTCGCCGATGCCCACGCTATCCAGCACGATCCAGATGACC
>DATEWL010000500.1:0-2288 GCA_035258025.1 Candidatus Acidiferrum sp.
GACAGCGCCGAAATTCGCGCTGATGCCAAAGATGCTCTGCGCCGCACAGCCGACTTCCTCAAGGGCCATCCGCAAATGCGCGTCACCATCGAGGGCCACTGCGACGAACGCGGCTCCACCGAATACAACCTCGTCCTCGGCGATCGCCGCGCCGCGGCCGTCAAGGCCTACCTCGTCTCCCTCGGCATCTCCGCCGACCGTTTGAACACGACGAGCCTAGGCAAGGAGAAGCCTTTCTGCACCGAGAGCAACGAGGAGTGCTGGCAGCGTAACCGCGTCGGCCACTTCGTCAAGGCCAACTAATCCGAGGGCAACCTCGTAACTGTTCGATGACCTTCAGAGCCGCGTGACCGAGCAATCTCTTGCTCGCGCGCGGCTCTGCCGTTAAAGTGAGTAAAGAGCCGCCGGTTCCAGACACACTGGCCGCTCAGTGGATATAAGTTAGAGCGCTCTTCCCTGGCCTGAATATTCGTCTGAGAAGCAGTCGCATCTGAGGAGGTTTTTTTCATGAAAATCCGCACCATCGTACTCTTTGCCGCCGCTATTTTTGCCGGGGCGCTCGGCGGCAGCCTCGTCGGGCCGCGCCCGGCGGAGGCCGTCGCCCGGGAAATCATCGACTTGCAGCGCGACGTCACCACGCTTCTTCAGGGTCAGAAGGACATGTCCACGCAGATCACCACGGACCACACTGTCCTTAAGACTCTCGTCGAGCAAACCAGTGACAACGTCGGCAAGCTCAACGCCACCATGGGTAGCGTCCAGAAGTCCGTGCAGGACGTGCAAGCCAACTCCGGCGCCCGTCTGGACACCATGTCCACTCAGGTCCAGGGCCTTTCCGACAATCTCGAAGAAATAAAATCCCGCCTCGGAAAACTAAACCAGCAACTCGTCGATCTACAGAGTGCCGTCCAAAGCATCGACTCCAAAGTTTCCGGCTCCGCCCCAGCGGGCGCAGCTCCCGGCGCAAACCCGAGGCCATCGAACGACGGAAACTCCGCCGCGCCAACCGCAGGCAATGCCTCCTCTCCCGCTCCATCCGCCGACATGCTCTATTCCAACGGCCTGCGCGACATCACCAGCGGCAAATACGATCTCGCCCGCCAGGAATTTCTCGATTATCTCAGGTACTACGGCAGCACCGACCTCGCTTGCAACGCACAATTTTATCTCGGCGAAATTGCCTACCATCAAAAGCAGTATCAGGACGCCGTCGCGGAGTACGACAAGGTGCTCACGCTCTACCCGAAGGGTTTCAAGCTCGAACCCGCCCGCCTAAAGAAAGGTATGGCGCTCATTGAACTCGGCCAGAAAACTGCCGGCGTTCGCGAACTCCGCGAAGTTATCCGCCGCTACCCCGGCACGGAAGAAGAACGCGCGGCCCGCGCCAAACTCAAGGAACTCGGCGTAGCAGTCGCCGTCGCCAATTAGCGACAATCCCTTCCCGGCCCCCGCTCCAATCCCCCGCCCGTCGTCGCCTAGTTCGAGAGCACCGCACCCTCTCCCGTCCCTAGCTCCCGCTAATCAACAACCGGTCTATCCGCCGGCTTACATCGCGCAGATACGCCTCGTCGCCGCCATCCAATTCCGCAATGGCGCTGCCCGCATATCCAATCTCCGCAAACGCCAGCCGCACCGCCGCCCAATCCACATCCCCATCACCCAGGTTCACCCAAGCGTATCCATTCTCTTTGCGCTTAAAGTCTTTCAAATGCACTTTGTAAACGCTTTTCCCTAGCGTTCGAATCCAGTCTTGCGGATAACCATAAAGGACCACATTCCCTACGTCGAACCACGCCTTGATCCACGGACTCTCAAACTCTCTGATGTACTTCGCCATCTCCAAAGGACTCAGCAAAAACTTGTTCCACACTTCCTCGAGAGCTATCACAACTTTCAGTTCCGCAGCCATCGGCATCAGTTTGCGTATCTCCGTCTGCGACCGCGTCCAGGCGTCTCGGTAAGACGTCTGCGCGTTTACCACTGCCGGAACCAGCAGCACCGCGTCCGAACCCCACAGCTTCGCGTTGTGCAAGGAAGTCTTCATCCCCTCCATGCTCTTCGCCACCACCGCGCTGTCACTCGACGACAGCGGATATTTCCAGTGGTCCATGTTCATTACGGAATCGATCCGAATGTTCGCCGTGTCCGCAGCCTTCTTGATCTCTTCCGCTTCGTGGTGGTCCGGCGTAGTCGGCGCCTGCACCACCTCGAATCCCACGTCCCGCGCCAGCTTAAACCGATCCGTATAGCTCATGCTGCTCGGCAGCATGTCCATCACAAGCCCCTTC
>DATEWL010000501.1:0-2448 GCA_035258025.1 Candidatus Acidiferrum sp.
TGGATTCGAACAAATTGAGCTCGAGCCCACTAGGATATATCGAATCGAAGATGCTCGCGAGTTCCTATCGGGCCAGAACATTGATGTCGATGCGATTGCACCGCAGGTGGACGGCAAGTTCATGAGCGCTTTCGTCCGCGCCGTGAAGCCCCAGAAAACTGAGCCTTGCTGCGTGCCAACCTGCTGCAGTTGAGCACACCCCGATGCAAGTACGTTACAACATTTTGTTTCTGTGCACCGGAAACTCCGCCCGCTCCATCATGGCTGAGGCCATCATGAACCATAAGGGAAGGCCTACCTTCTCTGCTTACAGTGCCGGCAGTCATCCGTCTGGCACGGTTCGGCCAGAAGCGCTGAAACAACTCAAAGTCGCCCATATTCCGGCAGATGGTCTCAGGAGCAAGAGTTGGGACGATTTCGCCATGCCTGGCGCTCCTAAATTCGATTTTGTTTTTACCGTCTGCGACAATGCCGCGAACGAAAGTTGCCCGCTCTGGCCAGGCCAGCCGCTGACGGCCCACTGGGGTGTTCCGGATCCGGCTGCGGCTGCGGCGCAAGGAACCATAGAACAGATTGACAGAGCCTTCCGTGACGCGTTCTTCCTTCTCGATCGAAGAATTAACCTGTTCCTGTCCCTCCCCTTTCCCGGTCTCGACCGGCTCGCCATCAAGAAGGAAATCGACAAGATCGGCCACCAATGAATTTTCGCCTGCGCGCCCGCCTGGTTTCCGAGTTTTTAGGTACTGCACTTCTTGTCGCTGCCGTGGTGGGCTCCGGCATCATGGGAGAGCGCCTCGCTGGTGGCAACGTCGCCATCGCATTGCTCGCGAACACCATCGCCACTGGCGCTGCGTTACTGGCCCTCATTCTCACATTCGGCCCAATCTCTGGCGCGCATTTCAATCCAGCCGTGACGCTCGCAGATGCTGTTGAGCACGGTATTCCCTGGAGGGAAGTACCCTCTTACATCATCGCGCAGTGCGCCGGAGGGGTTGTCGGAGCCGGCCTTGCACATCTGATGTTCGGCCTGCGCTTGTATTCATTCTCCGCACATGCGCGGGAAGGATGGGGACTCGTTCTAAGCGAATTCGTGGCCACCTTCGGACTATTGTCAGTGATCTGGGGCTGCTCCCGCTTGCGTTCAGGCATGGCGCCCTTTGCCGTCGCAAGCTACATCACCGCTGCCTATTGGTTTACGGCATCAACCTCTTTTGCCAACCCTGCGGTGACCATTGCCAGGTCGGTCTCGAATACCTTCGCGGGGATTCGACCGAGAGATGTCCCCGCTTTCGTCACCGCGCAAATCGCCGGAGCTCTGGCTGCCACGTTTCTGTTTGCTTGGCTCGTTCCAAACTTGTCTGCATACGCCAAGGAAGTGATTGCACTAGATGCCAAGGAATCATCCCGAATCACAACATCAAGCTCTCTGTGATTGGGAGATTTGTCCTGTGCGGAGATTTGAAGGAACAATCTTCGGGTGATACGACTGTGTTGCCCCTGAACTAACGAAGGCCAGGAAGCGCGGAGCGAGGGGGAAACACCTCGCTCCAACTGGCAGGCAATAGTCCTTAGAAAGAATACTTCAACGAAAACTGCATTTGCCGCGGGTTAAACATAGTTCGTTCACAATTTCCGGTTCCTCACTTTTGTCAGGCCTTTTTTTCGCTTCCAAGACTTCTTTCGCTTCCGAGAAATGTCGTTGCCATTAAATGAGGAGGACACCCGCGCGAATAATGAGTCGTCACCTGACAACCAGGCAGAGCTCCTGCGCCGCGGCTTTCAGGTGCGGAAGAAATCGCACGTGCAAATCCTGAATCGAAACGCGCTGCGCGTGCGCGCCAACGTTCAGTGCCGCAACCACTCTCCCGCCTGAGTCACGGATCGGAACGGCCATGGAGCGTAGGCCAGATTCCAGTTCCTGATCCACGATGCAGTATCCGTTGCGCTGCACCAGTCGCAGAATCTGCCGAAGCTTTTCGGCGTTCGCCACCGTTCGATCCGTAAATCGCTTGAATTCGACACGGACCAGAAATTCATCGAGCTTGTCTTCCGAGAGCTCGGCCATTAATACGCGGCCCATCGAAGTGCAAAATGCAGGCAGCCTGCTCCCCACCACGAAATCGATGGACATGATGCGGGTCACGTTCGCGCGAGCAATGTAAACGATATCGGTCCGGTCCAATGTTGCGATCGAGCAGGACTCATGCAAAATGTGGCTGACATTTTCTAGAACCGGCTGCGCCATCGCCGCCAGCGGCATGGAAGAAATGTAGGAATGGCCTAGCGCGAGCACGCGGGGCCGGAGATGAAAATGCCTGCTGTCATCGGAAGCAGCGAAACCAAGTTTCGCGAGCGTATAAAGACAACGCCGCACAGCAGCACGCGAAAAGCCGGTCTTCGCGCTGATTTGAGAAACGGTGAGTTCACGCTGGCGTTGCGAAAATGCCT
>DATEWL010000502.1:0-6122 GCA_035258025.1 Candidatus Acidiferrum sp.
AGGGAGAATCCTGCAGGAACTGAAAAAAGAGAACGCCGGAAGCCGACAAGACCGCGCCAGAGAGCAAATATCCGCCGCCGAGAATCAGGGAGATACGATCCTGCGTGCCCTGGAACCGGACGAGAGTGAGGGCGGCGAAAACGAACGCCAGCAACGCGGAGATGACCTGCAAATACCCTTGAAGAACGGGATCGGGTTCAAGGGAGACGGGACGAAGGCAATATGCCACGAAGAACGTGAGCAGGACGCCCAGGACATGCCACAAGACAACATTGGTGGGACTACGACCGGTCATGCCTGGTTCCCCGCCCATACGGATGGCCCTCGGCTGGGACGAGGTGCTACTTAATTAGACTACGTGTACGAGGCGAGCGTTGCGGATAAAGTTAGGAGACTTTAACCAAGAGACACTGACTGTGGAAATTCTTCCTACTGTACGAAAGGACAGGTGCGAATCACAAGGTTGGGTGAAAAGAAGAGCGATCTGCCTGCGCGAGCGAGGAATGAGGCGAAGTTTGTGCTTGCGCGAAGGGCGAAGTTCTTGGAAAATGCCTTTATTGAAACGATTCAATAATCCAAATAATAGACAAAGAATGGGTTCACTTTTTCCTTGAAAACTGTTGGCTGACCCCGAGCGGACTGCGAGACGGAGAAAGGGATATGGGCTGCGCGTAAAATGGATAGACGAAGAGTTGTGAAAAAAAGTGCGCAAGCTCCGCGCGGCAGAAGGTCCGCATCGCGGGTTGCGGGACAGCACACGCTGCAGGAAATCCTGTCACAGCCGTCGACGTGGATGGAAACGGCGCGGCAGTTCGAACAGAACGCCGAGTTGGTTGGAGCGTTCGAAGGCTTTTCTGCTCGTGAACGGTGGTTGTTTGTCGCCTGCGGGTCGAGCTACTACCTTTCGCGGACGATTGCGGCGCAGTGGGCAAAACTTCTGCAGGTGGCGTGCACCGCCGTGCCAGCATCGGACCTGCTTTTTGCGCCGGACGAGGTGACGCGGCGGACTGGCACGCGGCAGGTGGTGTTTGTTTCGCGTTCGGGGAAGACCACGGAGGTTTTGCGCGCAGCGGAATGGTTGAAGGCAAACGCGTCGGTTCGAACGATCGGCGTAACTTGCAGCAGCGACAGCGTGCTTGAGGAGTTGTGCACACACACCTTGAAGCTGCCGTGGGCCGACGAGAAGAGCATGGTGATGACGCGGTCTTTCACTTCGATCCTCCTGCTCTTCGAGAGGCTGGGCGCGAAATTCGCGGGCGATGCCGGGCTGGCGTCCGCGCTGGGTGATTTGCCGGAAAGGACCGCGCGATGGCTTGACGTAAATGCTGATAAGATTCGGGCGTTTGGAACGAAGCGGCGATTCGCGGATTTTGTTTTTCTGGGGCAAGGCGCGCATTACTGGCTGGCGCGGGAGGCGGCGCTGAAACTGACGGAGATGTCTTCCTCTTACGCGCAGGCGTATCACACGCTGGAATTCCGCCACGGGCCGAAATCGATCGCGAGCAAAGATACATTGATTACATTTTTGCTCTCCGATGCCGCAGAGGCAGAAGAAAGTCTGTTAGTAGGGGAACTGAAAAAATTGGGCGCGGCGACTTTCGTGGTCGCGAACCGCGCGACACCTGCGTTGCGCCGCCACGCGGATCTTCTGATTGAGCTTGGCTTGGACGAGCCAGAATATGCGCGGATAGCAATGGCCGCGATTCCGGCGCAACTGCTGGGGCTGGCGGTGGGCTTGCGCAAGGGACTGAATCCAGATGTGCCGAGGAATTTGACGCGCGCGGTGGTGCTCGACTCGAAAAATGGTGCGCCTGCGAAAAGGAGAGGGGCTTGAGCAACGAAGCCAGCGCCGGCAGCGGGCCGCAACTACGGCGGACCCTCACACTGTGGGATCTCCTTCTCTATGGAATCATCGTGCTGCAGCCGGTCGCGCCGATGTCCGCGTTCGGGGCGCTGAGCGATCGCGGCCGTGGACACGTTGTCACGGCGATTCTGATCGCGATGGTGGCGATGCTGTGCACGGCGGTGAGTTACGGACGAATGGCGAGGGTCTATCCGAGCGCGGGATCGGCGTTTACGTATGTGGCGCGGGAAATCCATCCAGCGGCTGGGTACATCACCGGATGGAGCATGGTGATGGACTACATCGTGAATCCCCTGATCTGCACGATTTGGTGCGCGGGGCAGGCGCACGAATTTGCGCCGGGGTTGCCGGTGTGGGGATGGAAAATATTTTTTGCTGTGGTGTTCACGCTTTTGAATATGCAGGGGATCAAGACGTCGGCGCGGGTCAATGCTACATTGGCGGCGTTGATGAGCGGAGTCGTTGTCATCGTTTTTGTGACGACAATTCGATACATCTTGGGGCATCCGCATAGCGATCCTGGTTTTTTTACGCGGCCGTTCTACGATCCGAAGACGTTTACGTTTAGCGATTTGTTTGGGTGTACTTCGCTTGCTGTGTTGACTTACATCGGCTTCGACGGAATTTCTACGCTTTCGGAGGAAGCGGAGAATCCGCGGCGAAATATCATGCTGGCTACGGTTCTGACTTGTTTGGCAGTTGGCATTCTTTCAGCAGCGGAAGTTTACGTAGCGCAGCTTGTGTGGCCGGCTTCAGAGCCGTTTCCGAATCAGGATACGGCGTATGTTTACGCGGCAGCGCGGACGTGGGCTCCGCTGTTCACGATTCTTGGTGCGACACTCCTGGTCGCCAATTTCGGGTCGGGCATGGGAGCGCAGATCGGCGCGGCGCGGCTGCTCTATGGCATGGGAAAAAGCAATGCGCTGCCGAAATCTTTTTTTGGACAGATAGATGCGAAGCACCATGTTCCGCGAAATAATGTGATTTTCATTGGCGTGATCGTGCTTGTAGGATCTTTTTTCTTGACTTTCGAGAAGGGCATCGAGCTGCTGAATTATGGCGCGCTAATCGCTTTCATGGGCGTAAATGCCTCGGCCTTTATGCACTACTTCGTGCGGGAGCGGGAGAAAACGATCACAAGCTTTATTACTCCAATTGTGGGATTTCTTGTTTGCCTCGGCTTGTGGTGGAACCTCAGCGTCCCGGCAAAAATTGTGGGCACGATCTGGATGGCAGCCGGAATTGCTTTCGGCGCATGGAAAACGAAGTGGTTTCGCGAACCTTTGTCGTTTGATGTGCCCGCTGAATAAGCCGCTCCCGCTCCTGGCTGCGCCGTTCTTTTAACGGAAATGAGCGAACTCTGGCAGAATGATGGCAATCTTAGAGGCACCTCAATTGAAGCGCGCAAGCGGCAAGAATCAGATGGTGACCATGCGGGACGTCGCGGAAGACAGCGGCTTCTCTCCCGCCACCGTCTCAATCGTGCTGAATAACGCACCGCTGGCTCGCTATATCGCTCCCGCTACAAAAAAACGAATCGAGGAAGCGGCGAAGAAGCTCGGTTACCGCCCGAACGCGATGGCGCGGTTTCTGCGCAGCAAGCGCAGCCATACGGTGGGGCTGGTATTCTTCGACATTACCGATCCTTTCTGCACGCCGGTGATGCGCGGGATTGAAAACGCGCTGTATCAGTCGTCGTACGTGCCGATTTTTGCCGATGCGCACAACCAGAGGAACCGTTTCGAGCGTTACCTGGAAATGCTGCTGGAGCATCATGTGGAGGCGCTGATTGTGGTGGCGAACTGGCTGGTCGTCGACATTCACGTATTGGCTGACTTGAGCAAGCGCAACATTCCGGCGGCGACCATTGGATGGGAGCTGCCGGGGGATACGGTTAGTTCCGTGATGGTGGACAACGAGACCGGCGGGCGCATGGCGCTCGAACATCTTCACCAACTTGGTCATCGCAAGATTGCATTTATTCGCGGGCCGAAGATGTTGATCGACAGTGCTCCGCGGTGGCGAGGCGTGCAGAAGTTTGCTCACGCTGCGGGGCTTGAGATCGATCCTGCCCTGGTGTTGCAACTGCCGGATTCGTTCGATCCCAACTCCGGATTCGAGGGCGGCCACCGGCTGACGGAGGAACTGCTTCAGAAAAAGAAAAAGTTTACGGCGCTGATGGCGTTTGACGATTTGACAGCGCTGGGGGCGATTCGCGCGCTGACCAAGACGGGAGTCAAAGTGCCGGAACAGTGCTCCGTGACGGGTTTTGACGATGTGGCGATGGCCGCCCTGAGCGCGCCGTCGCTGACAACGGTGCGGCAGCCGCTCGAGGCCATGGGAACGAATGCCGTCAACATCGTGATGGAAAGCATTAAAGCCGGTCTTGAGAAGCGCGAGTGGACTACCGTGCGGCAGAAGATGAACCCGGAGCTGGTGATTCGAGACTCGACACGCGACGTCGCGCACTCAAGCTCTGACTGACCATCTAGCGTTCCTTGCCGCTACCCCCCCCGTTTTTTTGTAAACATTGCATCTAAAGGACTTACGCATTTTTGCTAGTCTTCACAAGTCTTTTAGAATCAATGTTTACGGACCGACCTGCAAGTGTTGCTTCTAAAGAGGTTACGACGACCAGGACTAGTCTGAGATTCGGGCTTGTGTGCCCGCCAAAAGAAAAAGGCGGCGTAGAGTCGCCGCCTTTCGCACTATTGCCTGGCTGTCTTTATATCAAAAAGCACATCACTTGTAAAGGAAAATCGGGGAGTGGGTCAACGTCCGCTTATCCAACTTATTAGACTTGACGAATTTCCCGTACGAGACAACAGTGGAGAACTTAAACAAACACTCGGTCAGGAACAAAAAAAGTGGTGCTTTCCGAGTTTTGTTTCTCGGCGGACGGTTTCCGAGGCGCTTTCCCGAATCGAATTGCGTGAACGAGGTTCTCTTCTGTCGCTCTGAGCTCCCGCCCTACTCCGCCTTCGACGGCGAAGACATAACCGACCGCGCCGTACTGTGCGGCGCACTTAGCGGCTGCTTCTAGTGTTCTGTGCTTGTGCAAGCAGCGGCGGTGCGACCAGCTATCGGTCCAGCCACCTTCATAATGGGTACGCGGCCGGGTAACGTCCCTCATAAAGCCTCCATTGTCTGATCTTATGCACCAGAATCTGTTTCGCCGAAGAAGAATCTGAAAACCGGGCGGTATATTCCAACTGGTCTTAGGAAACGCCGTTATCTTACAAGTGAAATTGGCCCAGATCCCGATGACCGGTTGAACTGGCAGCGGTTGTCGGAGAAGTCCCGGTAACGCGACCCAACACGCAGCGCCTTGATGCACACGCCTCGCAGGAGTAGGATTCTGGTCCCGCCCAATCTGGCAGCCAATTTCTGTCTGCTGGAGAAAAAAAGCGAGTTTGATGCATACCGGCGGAAATCCGCGTGGGGTGTGCTGTCCCTAGGAGGGTCCGATGTGGGGTAACAAGAAACCGGATACACAGATCACAGATGCGATGCGCCCGGGGGATGCGACGGCGGACTCCGAGACGGGGTGGTTGGGTTCGAGCCTTCATGTGAAAGGCGACATCATCGGCACCGAGGATCTGCTGATCGACGGTTCTGTCGAAGGACTGGTCGAACTTGATGAACGGAAGCTGACGGTAGGACCGACGGCGAAGATAACAGCCGACATCAACGCACGTGATGTGGTGGTGTACGGCTTCGTGAAGGGGAACGTGCACGCCAAGGGGCGGATTGAAATCAAAAAGGACGGCTCGGTGATTGGGAATTTGACGACGGCACAGATCATGATCGAGGACGGTGCGGACTTCAAAGGTTCAATCGAAATCGACAGGGCTGAGGCGAAGGTAGCCGACAAAAACGTCTCCTCGCGGGCGGCGGCGGCTGGCGTAGGGCCGAAGAGCGTTTAACGATAACGCGCGGCGGGCGAAGCCACTTTTGTGGATGCTCCGACGCAAGACCTTGCCGCGTGATCCCGAATTCACATAACGCCCTTATCGTACAAGTGAAATCTACCCAGATCTCAATGTCCGGTAACCCAACTTGAACGAAGCCGCTCTGCGTCAGACGCTACGCGTGACGTGAACGGAGCGACGGTTGGCTAGCTTCTAGATATAGGTTTGGGTCACAAGGAGGCAACCCTGTGACCCATTTACGAAAAATGATGCTGGAGGAACTCCAGCGTCGTAATTATTCTGAAAGTACCACACGCTGTTACATTCGCACAGTCGAAGATTTTGCT
>DATEWL010000503.1:0-2310 GCA_035258025.1 Candidatus Acidiferrum sp.
CGTAGAGGCGGAGAACTTTACCGCTAGGCTTGTGGCGATTGTTGGGAATGGGAATGGCGAGTTCGCCGCTGAGGTAGCGGCCCGTTATCGATTTCTGGTCGGCAAGCATGCCCTCGTAGTTGCCCGCGAAAAGGAGTTTGCCGCCAAGTTCTCCAGCTCCGGGGCCGAGATCGATGACGTGATCGGCGGCGCGAATGGTGTCGGGGTCGTGCTCGACGACCAGAACCGTGTTGCCGAGATCTCGGAGGGATTTAAGAATATCGATGAGTCGCTGGGTGTCGCGCGGGTGAAGGCCGATGGAGGGCTCATCGAGAACGTAGAGCGCGCCGACAAGATGCGAGCCGAGCGACGTAGCGAGCTGGATGCGCTGCGATTCTCCGCCGGAGAGAGTGGAAGTGAGGCGATCGAGCGTGAGGTAGTCGAGGCCGACCTCATCCAGGAATTGCAAGCGGCTGCGGATTTCCTCGAGGATTTTTTCCGCGACTTTAGCTTGCAATTCGGAAAGAACCAGCGTGGAGAAGAAAGCGCGCGCTTCTTTCACCGTGAGCTTGGTGATTTCGGTGATTGACCGGCCTGCGACACGCACGGCACGGGCTTCTGGGCGGAGGCGTGTGCCACTGCACTCCGGGCAGGTCGCGTAGCCGCGGTAGCGGCTCAGGAAAACGCGGACATGCAATTTATATTTTTTGCGTTCGAGCCAGTTGAAGAACCCTTTTACGCCTTCGAAATCGTTTTCGGGGTCGCCTTCGAGGACAAGACGCCGCTGTTCAGCGGTGAGCTGGCGCCAGGGGACGTTAAGAGGAATGCCCCGGCCGCGCGCCCATTTCTTTACATCCTGGAGCAGTGCGCGGAAACGCGGTTTGGTCCAGGGCTCGATCGCGCCTTCATCCAGCGACTTGCTGGAATCGGGAACGACGAGATTCAAATCGAAGTCGATGGTGTTTCCAAAACCCTGGCAGCGCGGGCATGCGCCGTAAGGATTATTGAAAGAAAAAAGCCGGGGTTCAGGTTCCTGATACAGAGTGCCGTCGTTTTTGCATTCGAAGCGCTCGTTGAACGTGAGGCGCTCGGCGCGATTTCCCGCGGAATCGGCGATGAATTCAAGAATGGCTTCTCCGCCGCCTTCGCGATAGCAAATTTCGATGGAATCGGTGAGTCGCGAGCGCGATTCGGGATTTACGGAGAGGCGATCGACCAGAACGTAGACCGGTTTCGAGAAGTCCACATCGAGAAGTGTTTCCGGCGAGGAGAATTCGTGCACACGGCCGTCTTGATAGAGACGATTGAAGCCGCGCTTTTGCATGTCGCCGAGAGCTAGCTTGAGCGACTCCTGAGGAGGCGTGGGGGATTTTTTCTTGGGGACGCGGCGTGCTCCGCCGGTCGCGGCCGGCGCCTGGGCGATTCGGAGCGGATACATCACGTAGAAGCGCCGACCCGGTGCGAAAGAGAGGACGCGTGAGGCGATTTCCTCTGGGCTGTCACGACGGACTTCCGCGCCGCACTTGATGCAGAAAGTTTGGCCGCAGCGCGCAAAGAGGAGCCGGAGATAGTCGTAAATTTCCGTCGACGTAGCCACTGTGGAACGTGGGTTGCGCGTGGAATTCTTCTGGCGAATGGCTACAGCCGGAGCGATGCCGGAGATTTCGTCGACGTCGGGCTTCTCCATGCGCTCGAGGAATTGACGCGCATAGGAGGAGAGAGATTCCACGTAGCGGCGCTGGCCTTCAGCGTAAACGGTGTCAAAAGCGAGGGAAGATTTTCCGGAGCCGCTGACTCCGGTAACCACAGTGATGGCGTTGTGGGGAATCTCGACGGTGATGTTGCGAAGATTGTGAACGCGGGCGCCGCGGACGCGGATAGCCTCTTGTTCGCTCAGCACCGGTGTGAGTTCTTTAGTGGCCAAGGGGAAGCTCAGACAGCGCGCTCCGAGCGTGCTGCCTAAACTTTTAATTATACGACCATGGGAATTGGGGAGCAAACACGGCGTTTGCCAGGTCCTTGCCGTGAGTCGCGCTGCGTCTTTGCAGAAAACCTCGCAGGGCCTATGGCTCTTGCGTCAGCGTGATGGTGCCCACTCCGCCTGCGACCTTGAGGTGAATAGTTACGGGAGACTTGCCGTAGAGGTCGTTGGTGTACTCATCGCCATCGTGCTTCAGGCCGTGCGCGCTAATGGTGCCGATGCCACCACTGGCGTTGACGATGACGCCTACGTTTTTGGGCAGACGGATGTTGGCTTGGCCCACTCCGCCTTCGAGGTCGGCGGTGAGATCGGACTTGCGGTCGCCCGTGAGATCGACGTCCACCTGTCCG
>DATEWL010000504.1:0-4718 GCA_035258025.1 Candidatus Acidiferrum sp.
AGATTCCTGTGCTTTGCAAATTCGCTGAGGGCCGCGCGCATTTCGGCCAAAGGCAGGCCACCACTGCCGGGCACGTTCACTGCGGGAAATTCGTCCACGGCGATCACGTCCGTATCAACGTGCAGCACAAACTCATGCGCGTCGGCGTGCACATAAGTGAGCGCCGCTCGAGCCGCGGCGCTTCCACCCTTGGATTGAATGTCCGCCGCATCGATATGCCGCATGGGTGATTTGCTGAGAAATTCCTGTTCGGGAGGATCGAGCCGTTCCAGGCCGAAGAGCGTCACGTCGGGTTCGCGAACCAACGCGGACTCGCCAAAAAAGCGCACCAATTCCGGAGCGCCCTTGCCGATTACATGGGCGACAACCATTCCGTCGATGCGTCCAGAAGGTGTCGAGGCAGGCGTGTTCAAATCGGCGTCGCGGTCGAACCACAGTAGGTTTACGTGCTTGTAGTAACGGCGCGCTCCAGTGAGAAGTCCGATGACTTGCGCGCAATCGCCGCCCAACACCAACACGAGCGCGCCACTTTTCACGGCGAGTTCGGCGCGAACCTTAAGGTCGTTCAGTCCCGCGACAATTTCCTGCAAATTGCGCGCGCGCTTGTGTTCATCGTCGTCTGCAAAAAGTCTGGGCGCGCAGTCACCGTGATCGATTACTTCGTAGCCCTCGCTTTGCAGTCGCTCGACCAACCCCGCCGCTCGCAACGCCGCAGGCGCTTTCTCGCTGCCCGCCAAAAACGCGGCCGCGCTCGACGGCGCGCCAATCAAGGCAATCTTCTTCGGCTGACGGACGATTTTGACCGCCAAGGTTAAGCTCCCTGTTTTGAGTGTCCCGCCTACCGCGTTGGTCTACTGCAAACCTCGCGGGCATAACGCCCGCCCTGGCTTCCTGCAAAACGATGATGCCAAAAATCTTTAACGCCTCTCCTTAACGGCGCGGTGCCGGCGCAATCGTCGCCAGCTCCGGAGGCAGCATGAAGCGCACATCCTCGCGGATCAAATCGAGGTCGCGCTGATCCGTAAATCCAAACTCCGCTAGCCGCTCGCTGACTTGCTCGACGAGCACTTCCGGGGCGGATGCGCCTGCAGTCAAGCCCACGCGCTTTACGCCTTCCAGCCACTTCACGTCAATATCCTTGGCGGAATCGATGAGCTGAGCTTTCACGCCGCTCCGCTTCGCCACTTCGACGAGGCGGTTCGAGTTCGAGCTGTTTGGCGAGCCCACCACCAGGAGAAAATCCACGTCCTTGGCCACTTGCTCAACGGCTTCCTGGCGGTTCTGCGTGGCGTAACAAATGTCATCGCTCGCCGGGCCTTTAATCAACGGATACTTTTGCCGCAAGCGCGCCACGATCTCTTGCGTGTCGTAGAGGCTCAAGGTGGTCTGCGTCAAAAACGAAAGCTTATCCGGCTCGTTCACTTCCAGCGCGTCCACCGCCGCCACGGAATCCACCACGATGGTGCGGTCCGGAGCTTCGCCCGACGTGCCGACAATTTCCTGGTGGTCCTTGTGGCCAATCAAAATGATGGTGCGCTTTTCGCGCGCGAATTTTAGCGCCTCGAGATGCACCTTGGTGACCAGCGGACAGGTCGCGTCAATCACCTTCAGCTCGCGGTCCTTGGCTTCCTGGCGGACCGTCGGCGGCACGCCGTGGGCGCTGAAGACCAGCACCGCGCCGTGCGGCACGTCCTCGATGGATTCCACAAAAATCGCTCCGCGGCGGCGCAACTGCTCCACCACGTAGGTGTTATGAACGATTTCGTGATGGACGTAGACCGGCGCGCCGTACGCTTCCAGCGCCAGCTCAACGATATCCACCGCCCGCACCACGCCCGCGCAGAACCCTCGCGGCCGTACCCTCAGCAATACCTTCCCATTTGTCGCAGTCTGCATCGTTATCCTAAGTGGGTAATTTCCGAAGACTCTATCATACCCTACGGCGTGGCCCGCCCGCACCGGGTTTCCTTATCCGATGGAGGGTCGGTTTGCGATTGCCTTGTTGGTGGGGAGTTCATCGCTAGATGTTATAGTTGGCGAGATCCCCCCCAAACCGGTAACATGCGGCCGACACCACGACAGAGAGGAGAACCTACAATGAAATCGCTCATCCGCGTGACGTATATTTGTGTTCTTCTCTTGACTGGTTGCGCTTCCTGCTGGGGGCAGGGTGACGTGAGTCCTGTTGACGCTACACTCTGCGACTTGTATCAGCATCCCGAACAGTATCTTAGCAAGATGATCAAGGTTCGGGGAACAGTCGCAGGCAATGATTTATGGATAGACACTTTTGAACAAAAGCCGTGTCCATCTTACATGCGGCTCATCGTTGCGTTTCCGGACCAAGTGAAACCCGCGCCCGGCTTCGACCTCGTTAAAAACAAGTCTTTCACGGAGTTCGAGGATGCCCTTTATCACCCGAGACCGATCCACATAGATGCAACGTTTGAGGGTCGCTTTGATGCGGCGTTTTATTGGCAAAACCACAAGCGAATCGCTGTTGGTCAAGCTCAGGTGAAGGGCTACGGAAAGAAACATGACTATGATGGACAGATAGTTCTTCACCAAGTCTCCGACATAGTGGCAAAACCTCTTCCGCACAAGTGATTTCGTACCAATGAGGAAGCAAATTTTTCTCTGCTTGCGAGAGCTCTCTGGAGCTTTTGCTTGCCAGTTACTGGCCGAAGTAGTAGCCGTCGCGAGCTTGGACGGCCAGATCTTTCTGTTTGCCGACGGCGAGGTGGATCTTGTGGTAGCCGACGGTGCTGCCCTTGTCCGGGGTGTAGGCGAGGCTGTATTGGTTGCGGAGGTCTTCTTCGATCTCGGCGTAGATGGCGTCAACCGTTTCTTTTTTTGTGACTTTGAACATGCGGCCGCCGGTTTCCTTGGAGATTTGCTCGAGGATTTTCTTGCCATCGGGGCGCTGCTCTTGCGGAGGATACCTGCCGCCGCCGCGGCCACCGCCCATGCCGCCGCCGTGACCGCCCATCCCGAATCCGCCGGGGCGGCTGTAGTTTTCTTCCTCATCGGCAAACAAAATGGAGTAAACGATCGTATCGGCGCGCTGGGCGGTGGCGATGGCTTCGGCTATGGTTTCTCTGCTGCCATGGTCCACGCCGTCCGAGAGGATAATTAGGGCCTTGCGTCCCTGTTGCTTGCTCATCAATTCGTCAGACGCCAGAAAAATCGCGTCGTAGAGCAGTGTTCCTCCGCCGCGGGAACCTCGGCCGCGTCCTCCTCCACCTCCGCCGCCATTTCCGCCACTCCCTCCACCGCCGCTGGTGCTACCGCCGCCACCGTCGAACTGCGGAGTCGATAGCTTTTGCAGCGCCGCCTGCAACTGGGGCCGCGAAGGAGTGAAATCCTGCAAGAGCTCCACTTCCCTGTCGAAATGAATCACAAACGCCAAATCCTTGTCCTGGCGCAGAAGCTTATCGAGGAAGCTGTAACTCGCGCTGCGCTCCTGATCGAGCACGCGCCGCTGGCTCAGGCTGGTGTCCACCAGCAGGCCCAGACGCAGCGGCAAATCGCTTTCGTGCGCAAAATAATTGATGGTCTGCGGACGGCCGTCTTCATCCAGCTGAAAATCGTCCTTGGTCAGATTCGAGATGATCTTTCCATGTTTGTCGCGAACGGTCGCCAGCACGCTCACGGTTTTGACCTCGACCGCGATCGTGGGCTGCCCTTCCTGTGGGCGCTTCAGTTCCGGCTGCGCTTGCCCTTGCGACTGTGACGGCTGCTGGGCCGGTTGCTGAGCGGGCGACGGCTGTTCCTCCGCCCGAAAATCACGTGCCGAGAGCGTTAAAAACAAAATCGCGGCCAAACCCATGAACCAGCCAATCGAGCGCGGTCCCCTTATCGAACGATGAGTTAAACAGCGTGTTGCACCAATTAAAGGAGAGATCTTCATGTTTATCCAAGCTCAATCACTAAAGGAGGGCCCGCCTCTAACCACTAGTTCATGCATTTGAAGCGGAAAGTTCCCGTATGTGTCAGAAGATAGGACACGGGACAGCGCGTTTTGGTTGACCCGCCAGTTTGCGGCGATCGCTTTTTCGGGCAAGCCGAACTTTCGGCAACCCTGGCCAAAAGTCCTTTACCAAATTGGCGCTCACGAAAGGTGCGCCGGACGCTGTAGCATGCAATCTGCGTCCACACATCGTATGAGCACAGAGATGATCGTCGCGCCAGTGACCCTTGAAGGCCGCCACGTGCGGCTCGAACCACTCTCGCAGGCGCATCAGCCTGGTCTCTCCGCTGTCGGCCTCGACCAAGAACTGTGGCGCTGGATTCCCACTCCCGTCCGCACGCCAGAGGAAATGTCCGCTTACATCGCCACCGCGCTCGAAGAGCAAGTTCGCGGCGTTTCGTTGCCCTTCGCACTAATCGAGAAATCTAGCGGCCGCTCCATCGGCTGCACGCGCTACGGCAACATCGATCGAACACATCATCGCGTCGAGATTGGCTGGACGTGGGTCGCCCAGCCCTGGCAGCGCAGCGCCGTAAACACGGAAACAAAGTATCTTCTGCTGAGGCACGCCTTTGAAACGTTCAGCTGCATCCGCGTGGAACTAAAAACCGATTCTCTCAACGAAAAATCCCGCGCCGCCATCCTGCGCATCGGCGCGCGCGAAGAAGGCACCTTTCGTAATCACATGATTACCGCCAGCGGCCGCATTCGCCACACTGTTTACTTCAGCATCCTCGATTCGGAATGG
>DATEWL010000505.1:0-2573 GCA_035258025.1 Candidatus Acidiferrum sp.
TAACGGCCTGACCATCGATGAATTTATCGAGCAGGTGTTCAACTATCCGACGCTCAGCGAAACTTATAAGTACGCCGCCTACGATGGCCTCGGCAATCTAGCCGGCCACAAACTGCGCGAGGGCTGAGGGAGAGTACGGCAGTGAAACTGCCATTTTTTCAATGCGAAAAACGGAAGCCAAATCGATGATCGAAGGTAATCCAAAGACAGCAACGGCACTTCTTTGCGCAGCGGCTCTCCTGGCCGCAGCAACTCTGCTCGCTTGTACAATTTCCCCGCAAACCGCAGTGGCTCCTGACAACGTGCATCACACTTATCTAGGCTTCGACCGTAACTCGTATCCAGGCGATGCGGCGCTCCCAATTCTGCGGAAGACATTCGCATTCACAAGCTTTTGGATCAGTCCTCCGCCCGGCGAAAAAACAAACACTTGGATCGGGAAGCGCGAGCTTCTTCGCTCACAAGGTTTTGGTTTTCTGGTGCTTTACCGTGGCCGCGACAGCCGCGAACTGAAGAGTGAAGCGAGTGCCATTACGAAAGGAACTGGCGACGCAAAGGATGCCGCGGTCTCCGCAAAAACCGAAGGCCTTGGCGTGGGCACGATCATTTTTCTCGATATCGAGGAAGGAGGCCGATTGCCGGCAACATACCACGCGTATCTCCGCGCGTGGTATGACGAACTCACCAAAGCCGGCTTCCGTCCCGGCGTCTATTGCTCCGGCATGCCCGTGAATGAAGGTCCAGGCGCCACCATTACTACCGCGGGTGACATTCGCGACAAAGAAGCTCCGCGCGATTTTGCTTTCTGGATCTACAACGATTTCTGCCCGCCCGCGCCCGGCTGCGCCTTTCCGGAAAATCCACCTTCCCCTTCTTCGAGTGGCATCGGCTACGCCGCAGTCTGGCAATTCGCACAATCGCCGCGGCGCAAGGCGTTCACGGCACACTGTCCGACCGACTATCACAAGGACGGAAACTGTTACGCTCCCGGAGATACCGCTCACGCGTGGTTCCTCGACGTCAACAGCGCCACTTCGCCCGATCCTTCGGGTGGCGCAAAATGATTAGCGGCAGGAAAACAAAAAGAGGCGGACATGAGTCCGCCTCTTTGGCTGTAGTCAGGAGTTGGCGCTTAGATTTGTGCGAAGCCACCGTCCACGGTCACTTCGGAGCCCGTCATGTAGGAAGCATCCGAAGACGCCAGGAACGCGACGGCTCCGGCAATCTCCGACGGCTGGCCGATTCGCTTCATTGGCACTTTGGCCACGATGTCCCGCACGAATTGCTCGACCTGCTCCTTCGGCATTCCAATGCGCGCAAAACCATCAGGTGTGTTGATCGGGCCCGGACTGACCGCATTCACGCGAATTCCACGGTCGGTCAATTCGGCCGCCAGCGAACGCGTGAACGAACGCAGCGCCGACTTTGTTGCCGCGTACACCGAACCGTTGACCATGCCGATTTCGCTGGCCACGGAAGTATTAATAATGACCGAAGCACCGTCGTTCAGCACCGGCAGCGCCTTCTGGATCGTGAAGTACACGCCCTTCGCATTGATGTCAAAAAGTTCGTCGTACAAGCCTTCCGTAGTCGCCGAAACCGGCGCGAACTTGTAAATCCCGGCATTCGCGAACAATACGTCGATTTTTCCGAGCTTTTGCAGGATGGTCGCGAAGAGTTTGTCCAGATCCTCCGCCTTGGAGACGTCCGCCCGCACCGCGAGCACGTCTTTGCCAATCTGTTTCACCGCGTCGTCCAGCGTTTTCTGGTTGCGGCCGGAAATCACCACCCGCGCGCCTTCCTCGAAAAAGCGCTTCGCCGTCGCGAGTCCGATCCCGCTGTTTCCGCCCGTTACCAACGCTACTTTCCCTTCGAGTCTCTTCATGACCGCCTCCCAATCGAATCTTTCTCAGAACCCGGAGCCTCAAGGCCTTGCCGCTTAGCGGCGCTCTTGAGCTTTCGATACTTAGATGAGTATCTAATTGTTCGGTTGCAAGTTATTTCGATAGATGTCAAAATGACTCTTGAAGGAGCCCAGGCAAGCGGGTCCCGGATCAGCTAAGGTGAATATTGGCTTATGGATAGAGCCCAGATGGAAAAGGTTGCGAAAGCCCTGGGGGACGAAACCCGCCTGAGAATCTTCGAGGCTATTTCCGGCGCCGAGCACATGAATTGCGGTGAAATCGTGTCCCTGCGCGGCGTCACCCCGGCGACGGTATCCCACCACCTGAAAATCCTGAGCGAAGCCGGATTAATCGCCTGCCGCAAGGAAGGCCAGTTCGTCTACAGCCAAACCGTGCCTGAAACGATCGATGCGTACACGAAGTCTTTGACGAAGATTGCAACGCGAAAGAAAAAATCGCGGCGACACGGTGCCAGAAATTAGTCGGTAGGATTCCTCGGAAACTTGAAGTACGGCAGGCGCACGCCCTGATCCAGGATTTGATCGGCGCGGATATTGGTGGGTGCTTCGAATCCCGCGGTTCCGCCGTTGGTTACGTAGTCGTCCTGGTCAACGCCATCGCCGCTGACGCCCAATCCGCCAACGAGCATGCCGTTGCGGTAGAGCCCGG
>DATEWL010000506.1:0-3217 GCA_035258025.1 Candidatus Acidiferrum sp.
GGACCGGCACGCATCCCCGAAGCAGACGCCGCCGCTTTTCGCGCCCGCCGCGCCGAACTAAGCCTCGGCCCGCTCGTCATACACGCCAACTATCTGATCAATCTCGCGGCCGCGCAGCCGATGCTTCGAACTCGCTCCATACAAGCGTTCCACGATGAACTCGTGCGCGGCGTAGCCCTCGGAGCTGATTTTCTGGTCGTTCATCCTGGCTCGCGGGGGGAAGCTACACCCGAGCAAGCCGTTTACACCGTCATCGAATCGGTTAAGCAGGGGTCCAAGCGGATTTCTCTCGGCAACCTGCGCATCCTCATCGAAAACACCGCAGGGATGGGCGTTGCCGTCGGCTCGCGTCTCGAAGAAGTTGCGGAAATCCTCGCTGGACTGGAAGGCGTCCCTGCAGCCGCCTGCCTCGACACCGCGCATCTTTTCGCCGCGGGCTACGACATCCGGAGCGAAGCCGGGCTGACCTCGACGATCGACGTAATCGACACAACGATTGGCCTCAATCGCGTTCCCGTTTTTCACGCCAATGATTCGAAAATCCCCCTCGGCGGCCGCGTCGATCGCCATGAAAACATCGGGGAAGGCAAAATCGGCGCTGAAGCTTTTCATCGCATCCTAACGCATCCGAGGCTGGGCGCGTCATCGCCAGAAGGATTGACTGGCCGCGCCTTCCTGCTTGAAACGCCCATCGATCAACCCGGCGATGACCGCCGCAACGTGGCCAAGCTGTGGGAACTCGCCGGCTTGAGCGAGCAAGCCCCACCAGCCGAAAAAGGGTTCTCGATGTTGACCGCTGCCATCAAAAAGATACAAATGAAAACAGCGGCAACAGCCAAAAACGCCGAGCGCCGCAAGAAAGCTTTAGAGGCGTCAGCTGCGGCGCGGTCGGTCGAACCAAAAAAGAAATCGAAGCCTGCCGCAAAAAAAGCAACAGCGGCAAGCAAGTCAAAAAAATCGCGCAAGACCAGGAGGGGATAGCGAGGCGTGGCGGACTACAACCCACAAGAAATCGAAGCAAAGTGGCAAAAGCGCTGGGAAGAAGCGCGCGTGTTCGAAACGGAAGCCGATCCTTCAAAGCCCAAGTATTACACCCTGGAAATGCTGCCGTACCCCTCCGGCACGATGCACATGGGGCACATGCGCAATTACGCCATTGGCGACGTCGTCGCCCGCGTCAAGCGCATGCGCGGCTTCAACGTTCTTCATCCCATGGGCTGGGACGCCTTCGGCCTGCCAGCCGAAAACGCCGCCATCAAGAACAACACGCATCCGCGCGTCTGGACCAACAACAACATCGGCGAATTCCAGCGCACGCTGCGCCGCTTCGGCTTCAGCTACGATTGGCGCCGCGAAATCTCCACCTGTGAGCCCGAGTATTACCGCTGGAACCAGTGGTTTTTCCTACGCATGCTCGAACGCGGCCTCGCCTACCGCAAAAAGAGCCGCGTGAACTGGTGCCCGAAATGTTGCACCGTACTCGCGAATGAGCAGGTTATCAACGGCGGCTACTGCTGGCGTCACGAAGATACACTCGTCGAGTCTCGCGAACTCGAGCAATGGTTTCTCAAAATTACTGCCTACGCCGATCAACTCGTCGACGATCTGAAACAACTCGAAAGCACCTGGCCCGAGCGCGTCATCACCATGCAGCGCAACTGGATCGGCCGTTCGCAAGGCGCGAGAGTCAAATTTGAAATCGCCGATCTCTCCAGCGTCAAGCCTATCGAGATTTTCACCACGCGCATCGACACCATCTATGGCGCGAGCGCCATCATTCTCGCTCCAACTCATCCGCTCGTCACGCGGCTCCTGCAAGGTTCTCCGGTCCGAGAGCAAGCCGAGCCACAACTCGCGCGAATGCGTCAGACTTCCGTCAAAACTGCGGATCTCGCCACCGCCGAAAAAGTTGGCTTTTTCTCCGGCCGTCACGCCACCAATCCATTTAGCGGTGAGAAAATCCCGATCTGGGTTGGCAACTTCGTGCTAATGGAATATGGCACCGGAGCCATCATGGCCGTGCCCGCCCACGATCAGCGCGACTTCGAATTTTGCCGAAAATATGGTTTGCCCATTCGCGTCGTCATTCAGCCAAGCTCTGGAGAGCCTCTTGTAGAAGAAAGAATGACCGCAGCCTTCGACGAGCACCAAAACGGCTGGCTCGTCAATTCTGGCTCTTTCAACGGACTCTCTCCCGACGAAGCCATCGCGAAAATGACGGCCTTTGCCGAGAAGAAAGATTTCGGCCACGGGGAAGTCGTCTTTCGTCTGCGCGACTGGGGCATCTCTCGCCAACGCTATTGGGGTACTCCGATTCCCGTGGTGTATTGCCCGGACCACGGCCTGCAAGCAGTCCCAGATAAAGATCTGCCCGTGCTGCTGCCGCCCAATCCCAAACTCACCGGCGAAGGGGAGTCGCCTCTCGCGTCAACTCCGGAATTCGTCAACACCATCTGTCCGAAGTGCGGTGGCCCGGCACGCCGTGAAACCGACACGATGGACACCTTTGTCGATTCCTCGTGGTATTTCTATCGCTACTGCGACCCGCACAACGACAAAGCCCCATTCGATTCCGCAAAAGTCGCCTATTGGTTTCCGATCGACCAGTACATCGGCGGGATCACCCATGCCATTCTGCACCTCCTCTATTCGCGCTTCTGGTGCAAAGTCATGCGAGACCTCGGCCTAATCACTCACAACGAACCCATTGCCAGGCTATTTACCCAGGGCATGATTCAAAAGGGTGGCGTCACCATGTCTAAGTCGCGCGGCAATGTCGTCGGCGCGATTGATATGGCGGAAAAATACGGCGCCGACACCGGTCGCCTTTACACGCTCTTCGCCGCCCCTCCTGAGAAAGACCTCGAGTGGAACGAGGAGGGCATCGAAGGCTCCTGGCGTTTCCTCAATCGCGTCTTCCGCCTTGTGGATAAGCATGGGGCAGCAATTCGGGAGACCAAGAACTGGAATTTCGACTCAAAGGGAATGACCGACAAAGAACGCGACCTCATCCGAGTTGCCTATCAAACGATGCAAAGGGTTACGCAAGACTTCGAGACACGCTGGCACTTCAATTCCGCAATTGCCCAGATTATGGAATTGACCAATGAGATTTATTTGGCCGAGCCGCTCGAAAACGGCGTGCGGCCCGAGATTCGCAAAGAGGTCTTGCAAATCCTTACACTGCTTCTCGCACCTATGACCCCGCACATAGCCG
>DATEWL010000507.1:0-4684 GCA_035258025.1 Candidatus Acidiferrum sp.
ATGGGCGGCGAGGACACGGGTTGAGGCTATGCGGTTTCAGGCTGCGGGCGTCGGTGCAGGCGCGCGGCTTTGGAACGGGCCGACGATATCGATTTTCGGGGCGCCGGTTTGTTGCCAGGCGAAGCGGATGCCAACAAACAAAATTATGAGACCAATCGCACCGTGGAAGGGATCTTGCAATGCTAGAAAGGGAGAAGCCAGGCCAATAAGCGCCAACACACCGATGGCCATGAAGAAGTTCATCTTGGGTTTCGCGGGGCGCGCTGGCGTTGCTCCGCCGGATGAGGAAGCGGAATCGTCCCCTTCGGCGTCATCAGCAGCGGCGCCGGGATTCGCGGGCGCCGTCTTCACCTGTGGAGGTTTGGTGGCTTTGTCTTTGCTGATTTGGGAAAAGTAGATCGGAATGGCGGCCATCGAGACAGCGGCATAGGTGAACAGCGCGGCGGCAATCTGATAGCGGCGACCTCCAATGCCTCGTGAGCCGGTACGCATGGCTTTGCCGATCAGCCAGCCGACCGCTAGAGAGATGTAGCCGATCATGATGCCGGTAATAATCGTGAAAGCCGCGTAGCCGATAAGTCCCAGGATCGCGGCGCCAATGCCAAAGGTGAGGGCGCGAACGAAAGCGGCGTGCGAGTCTTTGGGGAGCTGGGTTTGCAATTGCGTGGTGCAGCGATCGCAAGCGAGTGAACCGTTGATTCGATAGTACGCACCAGAGATAGATTGATTACACGTTTTGCAAACGTCGCCGCTGCCCGCGTACTCCGCTGTGGCGAATTGCGGCGTGGGATTGGCTGGAGGGAAACCCATCAGCAGGGAACGTAACACGGCGGCCACTTCCCTCAAAGAGAAATTTGGGAAGGAGGTTTCAGAAAATGCACCAGCTATCGGTGAAGGTCATTCAAGCGCATGCACTGGGAAAATTTTTCAACTAAGCGAGCGAGTTGTGACTTCTTCTTGCAGTGCGGCGACGACTTCGGCGAGGGGCTTGGGGCCGAGGTCACCTTTGCTGCGATGGCGGACGGAGACGGTGCCGGCCTCGGCTTCTTTTGCGCCGACGATGAGCATGTAGGGGATTTTTTGGAGCTGCGCGTCGCGGATTTTTGCCGGGAGCTTTTCGTTGCGGTCGTCGAGATGGACGCGAATATTGTTGCGCTTGAGAGTTTCCGTGACGTGTTTGGCGTAGTCGGCGACTTTTTCGCTGACGGGGCAGATCTGGACTTGCACGGGCGCGAGCCAAAGCGGGAATGCGCCAGCGTAGTGCTCAATCAAAATGCCGAAAAAGCGTTCGACGGAGCCGAGCAGCGCGCGGTGGACCATCAGCGGCTGATGCTTGGCGCCGTCTTCGGCCACGTATTCGAGTCCGAAGCGCGCGGGCAAGTTGAAATCGAACTGGACGGTGGTGAGCTGCCACGGGCGGCCGATTGCGTCGATGAGCTTGACGTCGATTTTGGGGCCGTAGAAGGCGGCTTCACCGGTGATGGTTTTATACGGAATGTTGAGCTTTTTCATGGTTTCGGCAAGTGCGGCGGTGGCGCGTTTCCAGTCTTCGGGCTTGCCAGCATAATTTTCCGGGTGCGAAGCGTCCCAGTCTGAGAGCTCGACTTCGTATTTGTCGAAGCCAAAATTTTTCATTACGGCAAAGGCGAAATCGATGCAGGCTTCCACTTCGCTTTCGATTTGCGAAGGTGTACAGAAAATATGCGCGTCATCCTGAGTAAAGCCGCGGACGCGCAGGAGACCGTGGAGGACGCCGCTGCGCTCGTAGCGATAAACGGTGCCAAGTTCGGCGAGACGAACCGGCAGATCGCGATAGCTGTGCAGCTTCGATTTGTAAATGAGAATGTGGCCAGGACAGTTCATGGGCTTGAGCTGGTAGTCGGCTTTTTCGACTTCGACCGGGCCGAACATGCTGTCTTTGTAAAAGCCGGTGTGGCCGCTGGTTTTCCAGAGGTCGAGGCGCATGATGTGCGGCGTGTAGACGAGATCGTAGCCGCGCTTGAGGAGCTCCTCACGGAGCCAGTCCTCCACAATTTTGCGAATGAGGCCGCCCTTGGGATGCCAGAAGATCAAACCGGGACCGGCTTCTTCCTGAACGCTGAACAATTCGAGTTCGACGCCGAGTTTGCGATGATCGCGGCGCTTGGCTTCTTCAAGGCGGTTCAGATATTCGTCCAGCTCTTTTTGCGTGAAGAAAGCCGCGGCGTAAATGCGCTGGAGCTGCGGATTGCCCTCTTGGCCCTTCCAGTAGGCGCCTGCGACGCTCATGAGCTTGAACGCGGTGATGCGCTTGGTGGAGGGGATGTGCGGGCCGCGGCAAAAGTCGATGAATTTTCCGGTGGTATAGAAAGAAACCATCAGCTCGGTGGCTTTTTCTTCGACGAGTTCACACTTGAAAATTTGATTGTTCTTTTTGTAAAGCTCCAGAGCTTCGGGCTTGGGAATGAGTTTGCGCTCGTTGGGCAAATCCTGCGCGGCGAGCTCGTGCATCTTTTTTTCGATTTTCGCGAGATCTTCCGGAGTAAAAGGCTCGTCGCGGAGGAATTCGTAGAAAAACCCGGTGTCGGTTGGCGGGCCGATGCCGAGCTTGACGTTTGGGTAAAGCTCCATCACGGCGGCGGCAAGCAAATGCGCCGCGGAATGCCGAAAGACGAAAAGCGCGTCGGGATCTTTTTCTGTGAGGATCTGGAGCTTGACGTTTTCTTCAAGCGGGCGAAGGAGATCGATCAGTTCGCCCAAATCGGGAGCATTGGGTAGCGGAGTTCCGTTGGTAGCGGTCACACGAGCTACAAGGGCGGCGTTGGCCAGCCGGGGCGAAATGTTGCGCGCGATATCCGCCGGAGTAGTGCCCTTGGGCACCTCTTGAACCTTGCCATCCGGCAACGTGACTTGCACTTGCTCCATGATTAGCTCACCTGGAAGGAGAAACTCTAAGCTTATCGGCGCACTGTATCCGGGTCAAGGAGCAGCTCGGAGTCGCGCGAATGCTAAAGAAAAGTAACCCCCGCCAACCCGTTGATATGCGGGATAACAAAGAACGATCAACGCGCCGCAGAGAAGAGTGAGTCTGGCCATTGCGCTAGTATAGACGCCTGAAACCTGCGGAGGGGGAGCACGCGGTCAACCGCAAATTTGCCGCTTGAGAAGCGAGATTTTGACGCATTGGCGTGGTGTGAGATTTCTGTCAGTTCGATATAGAATTCTTCGATGTACCCATCCTTCGAATTGAGTCGTTTATCTCAAATTTGCTCCTGTGTTCCGAAGACGCCTCCACAACATCTGAATTCTAAAAGGAGGCGTGGAGCGAATTGTCTAAGTTGGCTGCCGATACTTGTCTTCTTAATCTGCTCGCCCATGCCGAAGGAAGCGTTCGCGCAAACTCCCGTTCGGATTTTGCAGGCCGATGAGCGCTACAAGGTAGACATTCTTCTTATCGTGGCGCATCCGGACGACGAAGGCGCGGCAACTCCTTATTTGGCGCGCGCGATTGATGAGGGCAAGCGCGTTGCGATAGCTTACGGCACGCGGGGCAGCAGCGGCGCGAACGAGGCTGGGCCTGAACAGGCCACGGCGCTTGGCGATATCCGCGAAATCGAAGCGCGCCGTGCCGCTGCCGTGCTGGGAATCGACAAAGTGTGGTTTTTGGGGGGGAAGGACACGGCGTCGCAGGACGTTTTGCAATCGCTGGCGAACTGGGATCACGGCATGGCACTGGAAAATCTGGTCCGGATTGTACGGTTGACCCGCCCAGAGGTCATTCTAACGTTTTTGCCGGGGACGTTTATCGGCGAGGATCACGGAGACCATCAAGCGGCAGGTGTTCTTGCGACCGAGGCTTTCGATCTGGCTGGTGATCCGACGGCGTTTCCCGAACAGGTTGCGGCACCGCTACGGCGGCTGGAACCGTACCTCGAGAATCTGCGCCCCTGGCAGACGAAGAAGATTTATTACTTTCCGGATGCGGACAAAGAAGAACTTTTTCGCGATAAAGGTCCCAAGTATTCCGTAAAGGAAATATCGAAATCAGCAAAACAGGCTTACTGGCGCATTGCTCTGGAGTCTTTTCGCAGGCACGAAACACAGGCCAAGAGTTTCATTGATACGCTCGCCAAAATGGACGAAGCGCAAATCGAAAAGATGGTCACGTCGGATAGCTTCTGGGGCACGGGGATAAGTTTCGTGCTGGGGAAATCGCTGGTGGGCGGGAAGGTAACGGGCGATATTTTTGAGGGCATTGCCCCGGGTGCGATTTCCTTTGCACGGCCGGAAGTCTCGTCGACGGGTGCAAAGCCGGAAGTCTTGGTGGAGCTCGCCGGACCTTGGAGTTACTACGCCGATTTTCGCCGCGCGCACGGGCTGATGCATTTGCCGCATCCGGACCCGCCGGAAATCGCGCTCGAAGGCGGTACGGACCTGGTGATTCCCTTGTGGCTCGGCAATCAGAGTTCGGCGGCGCAGCAGATAAACCTGACCGTGAATGCGCCAACAGGCTGGACGGTGGGGAGCGGCGGCGGAAAGTTCAGCATAGCCGCAAAACAGACCGCCGCTACACGAATCGAAGTGAAGCTCCCCTTGCTTGGAGAAGGTGCAGGATCGAAAACGGACGCGCAAGAAGTTAGTGTCGGCGCCGAATGCCATGGCCAGCGTGTTGGGGAGGTCAAGCTGCGCGTGGAATTGCGCAAAC
>DATEWL010000508.1:0-8485 GCA_035258025.1 Candidatus Acidiferrum sp.
AGATTTGGCTTTGGACCTGCGCTCTGAATTCCAGAGGGTGAGCAATCTTCTCGAACGTTTCAGGAGTGCCACCGGTGCCCCGAATGATAACCGTTCCGTAGCCGAGTAATCGGCCCATCGCGGGCTCTTCCACGACAACACTTTCAATTCTCGACAAGAGAAGTTCGAGGGTGCGGCGACTGGCGAGGCCGGTTTTTACGATCACTCTCTTGTTAGTGAGGACCATCACCGTGGCGTTGCGCTTGATGAGGCCGACTCCAAGAAGGATTGCTGCGACGAGAAACGCTGCCAGGGCGAGCCAAATCAGAATATTGGAATGAGCTTCGGCGTTGTGCCTCGTGTTCCAGGAGAACAGGAGAAGAGCGGCGCCCGCCACGACGAAAAAGGCAGTGAGGCCGGCGTGGCCGAGCATGACGACCCAATGCAGCTTGGTCTCATATTCGATCGTTTCACCCTGGATGAGGTGTTTTTCAGCGTAACTCAAAGTAGCTCCTTGAGGGCGCAGCGACGCCATTCGCTGCGTGGAATATTGTCCTGGATTATAGGAGGGAGCGATGACCTGTATCGCACAAGATTCAAGAACATTGATTTGAAGATTATTTGGTAGCGCTAACGGGAATCGAACCCGTATTTCGGCCTTGAAAGGGCCGCGTGCTAACCGTTGCACCATAGCGCCACATTTTGCAGGGTGTGTAACCTATCTAGAATAAGAGAAATCCGCGGAATGGACAAGCGGTGGGGGGCCGTGTCTGGTCCTCTTGCGCGAAATCAATTCCGGGCGAAACGTGAAGCAAATAGAGCTTGGGGGCGGCGCCTGGCGTGTCTTCTGTATCCCTCCGCTGAGAGACCGCTATGCCGAAAGTCTATCTGCAATGCTGCCCCCTCCCCCGGGGTTTTGCATAAACGTACGCTCTAGAGGGACTTAAAGTCCTTTGTTTTGACACACTTTTGCAAGTGTTGATTCCAGATGAATTAGGGATTCAAAGCTTTTTTGGTGTTTCGAGCCTGGTTAAAAGCTCGAGCGGAATATTACCAGAACGAAATATACAATAATTGCTCTGTCTGGTCAAGAGAAAACCTACGCTGTCATCTAATTCTGGCGATCCTCAAATTCTTCGTGCCAGGCCATTTGGATGGCTTCGAGTTTGCTTTCGTTAGAGGCGGCGGGGTCGCCGGAGAAACCGGGGAGCTCGGTGATCCATTTGTGCATGTCGGTGAAGCGGACGGTGAGCGGATCGGTGTCGGGAAATTTGTCGGTTAGACCGATGGCGATGTCTTCGATTTGGTCCCAACCAAATGTCGGCGGCATGGCGCTCCTCAGTGATCGGCTTCTTTGGCGTAGTTTTTGTTCCACTCGGGAATTTCCACGACGATGTCGGTGGTGCCGTCGGGAACGGTTTGGCAGCCCAGGCGCGACTTTTGCGTGATGCCCGGGGCCATATCGAGTTCGTCGAGTTCGGCGTCGGTGGCTTCGTTGCAGGACTCGAGGCCTTGCTTGACGATAACGTGGCAAGTGGAACAGGCGCAGACGCCTCCGCAGGCGTGATCCAGGCCGGCTTTGATGCCCTCCGAAATGTCTAGAATGCTGCCAGGAAGGCCGTTGTGGCCGTAGGGAATTTTCGCCGGATCGACTTCGATGGTTTTGCCGCTGGGAAGAAATGTGACTTTATATTTCTTCGTTGCGGGCGTGTATTTGACTTCTTCGATGTACGGATTGCTGCCGCCCATTTGTGCTCCCCCTCAATCGCTTGGTCGTCATTGCGGAATCGAAGAGAGATTTCTCGCTTCGCTCGAAATGACGGAATCTCTTAGCTCAGCCCCAACAAAATGTTAAACCTCGGCCAGGTTCTTGCCTTGCAGCGCGGTGGTGACCGCGCTGTTCATCAATAGTTCCGCCAGGTGCTCTGTGGCGTGATTCAGTTCGTCGATGCGTTTCCGGATCAGTTTGTAATCCTTGCCTGTGGCAGCTTCCTTCAGCGCGGCGATCGCGGCTTCTATTTTCGCGCGCTCTTCGGACGCGAGATTGTTTGATTGCTCGTTGGCTAGTGCTTTTGCTGTGGCTGCCAAAATGGATTCGGACTCGGTGCGAGCTTCGATGAGCTGGCGCTCGGCGAAATCCTGTTCGGCGTATTCGATGGATTCTTCGAGCATACGCTCGATTTCGTTGTCGCTGATGCCGTAGCTCGGCTGGACTTCGATGGTGCGCTGCTCGCCGGTGCGAAGATCTTTTGCAGCGACTTGCAGGATGCCGTTGGCGTCGATCAGGAATTTCACCTCGATGCGCGGGAGACCGGCGGGAGCTGGTGGCGTTCTCAGCGTGAAGCGGGCCAGGGAGCGGCAATCTTTCGCGAGTTCGCGTTCGCCCTGCAAGACGTGAATGTCAATGCCGGTCTGGTTGTCGACGCCAGTGGTGTAGAGCTCTTGCGCACTGGCAGGGATAGTTGAGTTGCGCGGGATGATTTTCGCCACGGCTCCGCCGTAAGTTTCGATTCCGAGCGAGAGCGGAGTCACGTCGAGAAGGAGCATGTTGGTGACACCGCGATCGAGAATATTGGCTTGAACGGCAGCGCCCAGGGCAACGACTTCGTCGGGATTCAGCTCGGTGTGCGGCTTGCGGTCGAAGAATTCCTGGACGGTGCGGCGAACCAGCGGCGTCCGTGTGGCGCCACCGACGAGGACAACTTCTTCGATTTCCGTGGGCTTGAGCCGCGCGTCTGCGAGCGCTTGCTTCACCGGGCCCATAGTGCGGTCAACGACCGGCAGGATCACGGTTTCAAATGCGCCACGAGTGAATTCGTGAACGTAGACTGAGCCATTGGGAAGAGGAAAACGCAGCGTGGCGGATTCGGCTTCCGAGAGCTGATGCTTGATGGCAATCAAGGCTTTGCGCAGTTCTTGCGCGAGTTCGCCGTGAGGGGAGAAATCGATTTCGTCTTCCTGGAGAATTTGTTCGTGGACGAATGCCTGCAGAAGGTTGTCGATATCGTCGCCGCCGAGGTGCGTGTCGCCGTTTGTAGAGAGGACCTGATAGATGTCGCCTTCGGCGGTGGAGATTAACTTGAGAACCGAAATGTCGAAGGTGCCGCCGCCGAGATCGTACACAGCAACGTGGCCGCGGTGCTTTTCGTGCAGGCCGTAGGCGAGAGCTGCAGCGGTTGGTTCGTTGACGAGGCGGAGGACTTCGAGGCCGGCGATTTTGCCGGCGTCTTTGGTGGCTTGGCGCTGGGCGTCGTTGAAATAGGCGGGGACAGTGATAACGGCGCGGTCGACGGTTTCGCCAAAGAACGCTTCGGCCCAGCTCTTCAGTTCGCGCAGAATGAAGGCGGAAATTTCGGGCGGAGTAAACGCCTTGTCGCCGAGGATTACACGAATGACATTTTTGCTGGTGGGATCGATTCGGAATGGAAAAAGTTTCAGTTCAGATTGGATGTCCGCTGGGCCGCGGCCCATGAGGCGCTTCACGGAATATATAGTGCGCTCGGGCTGCGTGAGCAGGCGCTTGCGCGCAGACTCTCCAACGATGATGCTGCCATCGGGATCAAGGCTGACAACCGACGGGCACAATGTACTGCCGTATGGGCCGGAGATACACTTCGGCTGGCCCGTCTGGCTGTCCATATAAGCCACCAAGCTGTTCGTTGTCCCAAGATCAATGCCAACGATGCGTCCCATTCCTATTCTCTATACCTCTCCCAATTCTTTAGCCACATTGACGACCAAATTGCGAATGTATGAGCGGCGATTCAGCAATTCGTTCAGGCGAGCCATGATTTTCTTGCGAGCGGCGTCATCAGCATTTGCGTCAATACCTGCGTCCCAGGTGCGAGCCGCTTCTTGAAGCTGGGCGTCGACTTCGCCTAGGTTCTCTCCAAAGCTTTTCTCGGCCGCTTCTAGGCGCGACTTCAGAGCAGCGAGATCACTTCCCGAAGACTTCGCTTCGCGAAGCTCGTCGAGCGATTCGTTAAGCTCGAAGACTTCTTCGAGCAGTTCGGGCGGAGCCTGTTGCTTGTGTTCGCCTTCTTTGCGCATTTTTTCGAGGCCGAGGAGGTATTCGACGCGAGCGACTGGATCGCGCAGGACGCGGTAAGCATCGTTTAGTTCGGAGCTGCGCTTCAGAGAAAGTTCGCGTTCCGTCTCGGTGGCATTTACAAAATTATCGGGATGCAGCTTCCAGCTAAGTTGCAGGAATCTCTGTTCCAGCGCGTTCATCTCTATCCAGAGCTTGCGCGGCATTCCGAAGAGCGCGAAAAAGTCAGTGGTGCCGGCGGCTTGCTGGAGTTTGCCGCAGCTGGGGCAGAAGTGTGTGCCCTGGGCGCGTTCGTGGCAGTTCCAGCAAACCAAAGGAGGATTCGTCACTGGCATCGCTTGTGTCATTATTGGATATCCGACAAATTTAGTCCGACTCGTTAGAGAGCACAAAAAAAGTGGCTGGCTGGTGCGGCTGCCAACCACTGGTCTGACGCGCCTTTTGAATTCCCCCGCTGGATCTAAGACAAAAGCCAAACCACCCTGAAAACCGATTCAAAATCAAGTAGCACAGACTGAAGTCTGTGCTACTTAAGCCGTAAAGGAGCTGCCGCAGCCACAGTTTCTGGCGGCGTTGGGATTTTGGAAAACAAAACCCTGGCGCATCAATGTCTCTTCGTATTCCAGCGTTGTGCCGTTGAGATACAGGAAACTTTTTGGGTCGACAAAGAGGCGCGCGCCGAATTCTTCGAAAACCTTGTCGCGGTCGCGGGCTTGCGTATCCAGGCGCATGGCGTAGGACAGGCCGGAGCAGCCGCCGCCTTGTATGCCGACCCGCAGGCCGCCCTTTTCGGGCGCGACGCCTTCCTTTTCAAGGAGTTCGCGGATCTTTTTCGCGGCTCGTTCGCTTAGGGAGATTTTTGCGATTGTCGGGTTGGCGACTTCTGTTGGCATTTTCAAATGCTCCAAGGGCCCTATAAAGATCTAGCTCTGCCGCGGACGGGCACGGCGTGCCGTGCCCCTACCAGGAGAAGGCTAGCAGAACTAGTGCGCGGCCTTTTCGGCTACGGGCGCTTCGATGCCGTGCTTCTTTTTCCAGTCGCCGATGGCAGCTTTGATGGCGTCTTCGGCGAGTACGGAGCAGTGAATCTTCACCGGCGGAAGCGAAAGCTCGCGCACGATGTCCGTATTCTTGATCGAGAGCGCTTCCTCGACCGTCTTGCCTTTGACCCACTCGGTGGCCAGAGAGGAGCTGGCAATCGCCGAGCCGCAACCGAAGGTCTTGAACTTGGCTTCTTCAATGACCTGCGTATCGGGATTGATCTTCATCTGCAGCTTCATCACATCGCCGCATTCGGGAGCGCCAACGAGACCCGTTCCAACATTGGGGTCTTCCTTCGGCAAGCTTCCGACGTTGCGAGGATTGTTGTAGTGTTCTACGACCTTATCGCTATATGCCATTAGCTATTGCTCCTTGCCAAATTGACGAGATTTCCAAAGCCTGCGCTCTTCACGGCCTTCTCGGAGAGCGAAACGTTCGGCACGGATGCCGAGCGGCCCGCGGTGAGCTGGCGGAGAGCGTCCTTGATGAACTCAGCGCCGACGCCGAGCATCTTCAAAAAGGCGCGAACTTGCTGGAGTTCATGAAAAGAGCGCTCGCCCGCGGCGGGGGCCTCTTCGCCTTCTTCATAGGGTACAAAAGTCACTCGAAATGCGGCTCCTGTGCCGCCAATCGAGCGGTGAATTCGGATTGTTCCTTCGTTTGCCATCGTCGTTCCTTCTCTTTTTGAGATCTCGTCCTGCCTAATTCCTTAGATGCAGAGTTTAGGCCGTTTGCCACTTCATCTTGGAGATGTCGATGCCTTCCTTAGCCATCTCGTAAAGTGGCGAAAGCTCGCGCAGCTTGGTGACGACCTGGACCATCTTATCGATGACGTAGTCGACTTCCTCCTGCGTGTTAAAGCGCCCAAGGCCGAAGCGGATCGAGGTGTGCGCCAGATCCTCGCCGACGCCGAGCGCCTTGAGGACGTAACTGGGTTCCAGAGTGGCCGAAGTGCACGCCGAACCGCTCGATACCGCAATGTCGTTGATGCCCATCAAGAGCGATTCGCCCTCGACGTACGCGAAGCTCATATTCAGGTTGTTCGGCAGACGATGCTCCAGCGAGCCGTTGATGAAGACTTCGTCGAGCTTGGCTTCGAGGCCCTTTTTCAGGCGGTCGCGGAGTCCGCTCAGCCGAACTGCTTCTTCCTTCATTTCCTGCTGACAGAGTTCGCAGGCTTTGCCGAGGCCGACGATGCCGGTCACGTTGAGCGTGCCGGAACGCATGCCGCGCTCGTGGCCACCACCATCGATGATGGCAGAGAGCTGTACGCGAGGATTGCGGCGACGAACATACAACGCGCCAACACCCTTGGGACCGTAGATTTTGTGGCCGCTGATGGCCAGGAGATCGATGTTGTCTTTCTGGACGTCGACCGGAATCTTGCCTACCGCTTGCACGCCATCGGAGGCGAAGAAAATGCCGCGTTCCTTGGCGATTTTGCCAATTTCAGCGATCGGGTTGATGATGCCAATTTCATTGTTGGCGTACATGATGGTGATCAGAATGGTGGTCGGCCGGATAGCAGCTTTTAGCTCATCCAGGTTGACTCGGCCGTCCTTCTGCACCGGCAAATAGGTGACTTCAAAACCCTCTTTTTCGAGGCGCTTACAGGTATCGAGCACAGCCTTATGCTCAATGGCCTGGGTGATGATGTGATTGCCCTTTTCACGGAACATCTCCGCGATGCCCTTGATCATCAGGTTGTCGGATTCGGTCGCGCCGCTGGTGAAGATGATTTCCTTCGGCGTGGCATTGATCAGCGAGGCAATTTGCTGACGCGCCGTCTCGACGGCTTCCTCGCCGGCCCAGCCAAAACTGTGGTTGCGGCTTGCAGCGTTACCAAATTTCTCGGTGAAATAAGGCAGCATCGCATCCACGACACGCGGGTCAACCGGCGTGGTTGCGTGATTGTCCATGTAAATCGGCAGCTTGACAGCCATTTCCTGGTCTCCTAACTCGAACTCATGTACGAACCCGAACGCATCGGGCCCGACAGGGCGACAAGCGCGGGCTCATTGGGGTCCTCGCTCATCTGCGCAATCGTTACAGTGCTCAAAACTCCTAAAATGCTCTCGTTCACCTTGCGAAGCGGCTCGCGAACCGAGCACCTCTCCGTGGTTTCGCAATTCCCGTGGCTCGTGACGCAAGAAGTGATGAGAACAGGGCCATCTATGGCCGAGATCACATCCAGCGCGCTGACTTGTCCGGGGTCCTTCGCCAGTTGATAGCCTCCGGTGGAACCGTGCTTCGCGATGACGACATTTTCGCGCGCCAAACGCTGCAGCACTTTAGCCATCAGCGTGACGGAAATACCATACTCTTCAGCGATTTCGTTCGCGCTGCATGCATGTTCTTGACGGTGCATCGCCAAATGCTTGACGGCGATCAGCCCATAGTCGGCTTTTTTGGATAGCTTAAACATTTCTCACTCTGGTTCCTGCCCCCGCAGGATATGCGACTGAATCAGTCGCACTCAGAGGATACTCTGTTTCGCGTTCCAAGTCAAACTAATGAGCCTAGTAATTGCCCCCAAACCCTTTATTTCGTGCGGCTTATAATAAGACTGATTTAGTCGGACTTGCCAGCAATTTACGGCGAACGGTCGTATCTTGCAATAGACGGTCGATTCCCAGGGGCAAACGGCAAGCCGGGCGTGGCGCTCGGGCGTCATGATAGGCTAGCTTGTGAAGAAATGACCAAAGCAATTGCAAATGGAGCGAGCTCGGTCCGTACCTCGGTCGGCTGGACGTCTTGCATCCTCCTCCTGTCAGCGTGCTGCGTGGCTATTGGCTGTTCCCGGCAGGAACAGCCATCGGCAATCGAGCATCGTCAAGATCCGTCGCCCTCCCAAACTTCGCCCGACGGAGAAACCTTCACTCTCGTTGGTGCAGGCGACATCGCAAGTTGCCAGAATATTGAAGGGGCCCGCGCAACAGCGCGACTCATTGAGAGAATTCCTGGGACAGTCTTCGCAGCGGGCGACTTGGCTTATGAGGGGGGAAGTCCGGACGAATTCGAGTTCTGCTACGGTCCGACTTGGGGAGAATTCAAGGCTCGCACAAAACCTGCCTTGGGTAACCACGAATACTTGAATCCGACGGCGCACGGTTACTATGAATACTGGGGCGCGCAAGCCGGGCCCGTCGGCAAAGGCTATTACAGCTACGACTTGGGTTCGTGGCACATCGTTGCGCTCAACACGAATTGTACTGTCAAAAGTGTCGGCGGTTGCGCCCAGGGCTCGCCGGAAGAGGAATGGTTGCGCAAAGACCTCGCGGAGCATCCCGACTCTTGCATCCTCGCTTACGGCCATCACGCACTTTTCAGTAGCGGCCTGCTAAAAAGTCACGCCATCCATCGGGAATTAAAGGAGTTTTGGCAGGATCTCTATGCTGCGCATGCCGCTTTGATCCT
>DATEWL010000509.1:0-3882 GCA_035258025.1 Candidatus Acidiferrum sp.
TCGCCTAGCCACTGCCATGGGCGGCGAGTCCTTGCAAAACATGCGCCGCCCGCCGCGCGATTGGTTTTTCGCAAAACGCTGGGCGTATTACTTGGGCTACTGGTTTGCCACGGCACTTTTCAACGTGTTCCCGCTGCCGCAGCACTCCGGCTTCCGCGAAAGCTTCCGTTTTGCCGGAGAATCCGCAGACCGTGGCTACAGCCTTCTCATTTTCCCCGAAGGCGAGGTCAATAATTCCGAAGACGGCCGCATGGCCGCTTTTCAAAGCGGCATTGGCCTGCTGGCGGAAAATCTCCGCCTTCCCATCATTCCCATGCGCCTCGACGGCGTCTGGCAAATGAAGCGCGAAGGCCGCCGCCTCGCCCACTTCGGCGAAATTACTGTCCGCATCGGTGCGCCGATCCTGTTTCCTCCGGACACGCCGCCCCAAGAAATCGCCCGCCGGATGGAATCGATTGTCCTCGCGTTGTAAGAACTCAAAGCGTGGTTTCTGAAGGAGTTGAAAAAACTAGATTAGGAATGAGCTACCGGTTTGAAGAGCCCAAATTCTTGCGCATGAAGATTGTGGCCTGCGAGTTGTCGTTATAGCTTGAAGTTTTCTCGTATCCCAACGCGGCGTAGAAACGCTGGGCCGCAACCATTTCGTCGGTGGTATCCAAATAGAGCCACTCATAGCCACGCTCGCGCGCGTATTTCTCCAGGCTCTGATAGAGAGCAGCCGCAATTCCGCGTCCTCGATGCTGCGGCCGGACATATAATCGTTTGACCTCTCCACTGTGCGCGAATTTCGCCAGCGATCGCAGCGCAACGCACCCAACGGCAGCGTCGGCTATGGTCGCTAACCAGACCCCAGCTCCATCGCGGAAGTAAATCCGTTCGAAATCGTCTTTTGCATCGCGTGCAACGACGCCTGCTGCTTCGTAATATTCTTCGACGATTTCCCAAGCGGCATTACTTTCTTCGGATGTGACACGGCGCACGGTAAGTTGATTCGTTGGATGATCCGTCATTGGCGCCATTATCCAGAATTAGCTTCAAAGCTATCCTGCCGACGAGTCTCCCCCAAAATTCCACTCGAAACAGCTCCATTTTGGCTGCTGGCAGGATTCGTTTGCGGGGCAACCCTCAGTCGTGTTTCGGAAATTCCCAGTCTCCCGAAGTCTCCCGAAAAAAACAGGAAAACGCGTTCTGTGGCAAAATAGAAGGTTGTTAGAGACTGATTTATGGCCGACCGTACAATCATGGCGTTGGAACGCCCCGCAAAACCTGCCAAGGGTTCCAAGAAAAATGCGGCGAGTAACGAACAGCGCGAGCGCGTTTTTGATGTGTTTCGCCGCTGGGGCTATCTCGAAGCCACTCTGGATCCTCTTGGCGTTTTCCAGCCGCTGAAGATCGCCGATCTGGAATTGACTGGCGAGGCCGCCGAGGAAGCGCGCCGCATCTACTGCGGCAACGTCGGCGTGGAATTCATGCACTTGCCTGAGCCCGAGAGGCGGCGATGGATCGCGGAGCGCATCGAAGGCCCGGAGCTCGAAGTTAACCAGGAGAAAATTCTTGAACGCCTGGTTCGCGCCGACCTTTTCGAGCAGGTTCTTCAGGCACGCTACTTAGGCACGAAGCGTTTTTCGCTCGAAGGCGTCACTTCGCTGATTCCGCTTCTCGATTCCATCCTGGACACCGCAGGGGAGTTCGGTGCCGTCGACTGCATCATGGCGATGAGCCATCGCGGGCGATTAAATGTGATGGTCCACGCCGCGTGCAAACCGCCGCACGAAGTGGTTGCAGGATTTGAAGACGTAGACCCGCGCAGCGTGCTCGGCGCGGGCGACGTGAAGTATCACGTTGGCGCTACTGGAACCTACACCACCACAGCGGGTAAGCCCATCAATATGCACCTTGTTTCAAATCCCAGTCATCTTGAAGCAGTCGATCCCGTCGCGATGGGCCGCGCCCGCGCCAAGCAGACGCGTCACGGTGTGGACGGACCGATTATTGATCGGACACCGGCCACGCTCAACAAAGTTTGGCCAATCGTGATGCACGGCGACGCGGCTTTCGCTGGCCAGGGCATTCTGTCGGAAACCATCAATCTCGCAGACCTGAAGGCGTACACCGTCGGCGGCACAGTACAGATCGTCGTCAACAATCTCATCGGGTTCACCACGCAGCCCACGCAAGAGCACTCTTCGCGATTCGCTGCGGACATTGCCAAACGGCAAAGCGTTCCGATCTTCCACGTAAACGCGGAAGATCCGGACGCGGTGGCGCGCATCGGGAGACTTGCCGCCGAGTATCGCGCGACGTTTGGCAGCGACGTCGTGGTGGACATCATCGGTTATCGCCGCCACGGCCACAGCGAAGTCGACGATCCCACCATCACGCAGCCTGTTCTCTACGAACGAATCAAGAATCATGCGCCGCTTTGGAAAATTTATGCGGAGCGCACGGGTATCGACACTTCGCTAATCGTCGATGCGGTAAAAAAAGAATACGAAGTGGAGCAGCAAAAAGCGGGACAACTCACGAAGATCCCGCACCTCCGCAAGCTGCCGGATTATTGGTCTCCGTACAAGGGCGGGAAATACGATCCGGCGTACGAAGTCGACACGGGATTGACGCAAGAAAAGCTTGCGGAACTTACGGACGGGCTCGTGCGAGTTCCTGCAGGCTTTCACCTCCACCCGAAAATCGCAAAGCTACTGGAACAGCGCAACGAAATGGGCCACGGCAAGCGCGCCATCGACTACGGCTTCGCGGAAGCGCTGGCGCTTGGTTCGCTGGTGCTCGAAGGCAATCCCGTTCGATTAACTGGGCAGGACACCCAGCGCGGCACGTTCAATCAGCGTCACGCCGTGCTGATCGATACGGAAACCGAGCACAACTACCTGACGCTTTCGCATCTTTCCCGGCAGCAGGCTTTTTGCGAAATTTATAACTCCTCGCTCTCCGAAGCAGCTTGCGTCGGATTCGAATATGGCTTTAGCCGCGACTATCCGGAGGCGCTGGTTATGTGGGAGGCGCAATTCGGAGATTTCGCCAACGGCGCGCAAGTTATCATCGACCAATTCTTGAGCGCCACGGAAGACAAATGGAATCTGCCTAGCGGCCTCGTGCTTTTGTTGCCGCATGGTTACGAAGGACAGGGCCCCGAGCATTCCAGTGCACGCATCGAGCGCTTCATGCAGCTAGCCGCGGAAGACAACATGCAAATTTGCCAGCCCTCGACGGCGGCGCAGTATTTCCACATGTTGCGCCGGCAAGCCCTGCGTGTTTGGCGCAAGCCACTGATCGTTTTCACGCCAAAAAGCATGTTGCGCCATCCCGATGCCAGCTCGAATATCGAAGACTTCACGCGGTCCCGATTCCTGCCGCTCGTTCCCGATCATGAGGTGCAAGACGCAAAGCGCATATTGATCGCCAGCGGAAAAGTCGGCCATGAACTTCGCGGGGAACGCCGCCGCCGCAAGGACACCAGCACAGCCATCTTCTTCCTTGACCAGCTCTATCCGCTGCCGCGTACGGAAATCTCCGCAGCGCTGGCCGAGCATCCCAACGCCCGGGAAATCGTTTGGGTACAGGAAGAGCCCGCGAACATGGGCGCGCTTTTCTACATTTTGCCTCGGCTCGAACGGCTGGCTCAAGCCAGAGGGCTCCAGGTGCGCTCGGTAAAGCGCTCGGCCAGCGCCAGCCCCGCTACCGGATCGGCAAAAGCACACGAGCTTGAGCAAAAAACGCTGCTGGCACTGGCTTTCACGACTTCCAGCGCGAATTGAGCCGCCCAAAAGCGTTAACACCCCATTCACATTGATGTTATCCCTGCGTTACACACGCGCTGCGAGAATCAGCCGTGTTACGCACAACTCAAAGTGACCCAAGACTTTC
>DATEWL010000510.1:0-2238 GCA_035258025.1 Candidatus Acidiferrum sp.
CCTGAACACATCAGACGTCGGCATCGCGAACAAAATCGCAAAGGCTATCCGCTTCTCCTCGGGCGGCCTGCGCTACGTGAAATCCATGGGCGTGGAGCTGAAGGCGCGCAATCTGGCGCAAGTCTCCATCAACCTCACCGACTTCGAGCAAACGCCGATGCACCGCGTCTACGAAATGGTCAAGCGCGAGGCCCAACGCTACGGCGCTGCACCAGTGGGGAGCGAAATCGTTGGCCTCATTCCCAAAAAAGCGATTGAGATGGCCGCGGACTTTTTCTTGCAATTGGAAAACTTCTCCCCCGAGCAAGTGTTTGAGAATAAGTTGGCCGCGGCGCTTAGCGGAGCGCCACTCGGAGCGGGCAAGAACGGCAAGCTTGCCAGCTTGGCGCGCCCGTTCTTGGAAGCCGTGGCCGCGCCGACAGCGACGCCGGGAGGCGGCAGCGTTTCCGCTCTGGCGAGCGCTTTGGCGGCTTCTCTTGGCCAGATGGTCGCGGGACTTTCCCGCAAGAAGAAGTCCCAAGCCGCGCATGTCGAAAAGCTCTCAGAGGAACTTGACGAATTGCGACGGACCGCAGACGAACTCGCGGAAGCCATCGACCGCGACGCCGCCTCGTACGACGCCGTAATGGCCGCGTACAAGCTGCCACACGGAAATCCCGAGGAAGCGCAAAAATGGGAAGCTGCGATTCAGGCCGCGACAAGATGGGCTTCCGAGGTCCCGCTTCAGGTTGCAGAGCTATCCGTTGCCCTTTTCGAACGTTTGGGACAACTGGATGCTATCGCCGCCGCATCCATGAGGTCAGACTTGGAAGTAGCACGGTACATGGCCGCGGCGGGGGCACGCGGCGCTTTGGCCAACGTCGAGATCAATCTCGATGGCATTACCGATAGCGCTTATGTGGCGCTCATGCGCGAAAAGATTGCCTCCCTTGGCGAGCGATTGGGGAATGCACCCCGCTTGACGACCGCGTAGAATAGATCTTCTCCCAGCCATTGAAAGGAGCACTTGATGAGACTTACAGCGAGTTTAAGACCGAAACGCTTTGTGCCGGCGGTTTACCGAATCTTGGCTACTAGCGTTTTGCTGGGCATGGTACTGACCCTGCCCAAGCCAGCGCAGGCCGGCCGCCTCGGCGCGGACGTTATTGGAATGTTCCCCAAGGACGTTGGCGAATTTGGCTATGCCGACTTGAAGAAAGCCCGCACTTTGAAATGGTTTCCGCAATTGCAAGAGCAGGTGCTTCCCGAGCGGTTTCGCCAATTCGAAAAATTTCTCGCCTCCACCGGCAATGATCCGAACAGCCAGGTGGATGAGATCGCCTGGGCGCTCGTCGCCGAGGGCATGACCTCCAAAACTGAGGGAAGCGGCTCTGACGCCGTCCCCAGCGGTGAACAGATGGTGGGCATCGCATTGGGCAACTTCAATCAGGACTCGACGGCCTCCTACTTCAAAAAGCAAAAGCTCCCCACGACATCCTTTCACGGCTATACGTTTTACGCCTTTGGCACGGGAACTGGCGCGACGGACCTCTTCTTCGTTTTCATCGATGCCAGCACCGCCGCGTATGGCCACAAGAGCATCCTCGAGAAGATGATCAGCGTGCGCTTCGGCGATGAAGAAGGTCTGATGCGCAACGACAAGTTCTTCTCGCTGATCAATGAAGCCAACACGGGCAGTTCCGTTTGGCTGGTAACCAATCCTGCCTATACTCGCCTGGCGATGCAGCAATTGGCCCCTGAGATCGAACAGTTTCCCGAAGCCGCGAAGCTCGTGATGCGGATGCAAAACTCCATCATCAATATCGAAGCCGGCAGTGATCTAGATGCGAAAGTCCAAGCGATCTGTGGTTCCACTGAGGACGCCAACACGCTCGGCCAACTGCTTCAGGCGGGCTTCCTCTACAAGCGTTATCAAGCGCAAAAGGACAATCCAGACCTCGCTGCACTGCTTGATCAGGTTCGCATCACGCCGGGGGGCGACCGCGTGACCCTGCACATGTCCCTGAACGACGATCAGATGAGCTCGCTCATCAAACACAATACTTTCTCTTTCAAAATGTAGGCTTGCGGCGTTTCTTCATCGGAAAAACACGAAGAGCCGGACACGACATCGTGCCCGGCTCTTTTGTTTTTTGAAAGATTTACTGGATGGGCGGGAGGTGGCCCAAATACTTCGTCAAACGGGTAACCGCTAATGCGCTGCGCACTTCGTATTGAACGCGGTCGACTCCCCCGAGC
>DATEWL010000511.1:0-2650 GCA_035258025.1 Candidatus Acidiferrum sp.
CAGTTTTCTTCTGAAATTCTCCTTGCGGCCCGCTCCATCGGGGCGCGCCGCGGAGCTTCAGTCCCCTCGCTCGCTTCGCCCAGCTATACATCGAATGCAACGCGACTGTAATTCCCTCGTAACACTACCCTTCTAATCTTCTCCGGGATTTTAGCGTGTGGGGCGGAGCCAGCCGGACTCCATAAATCCAAATTCCTTCGCAATGGAGAACAGATGAAGAAGTCATTTCGAGCCGCAATCATTTTGTCTGCTTTACTCGCAACTCTCGCTATCTCGGCAATTGCAGAGCCTGGTCCGGGAAAATCTCCGCATCCCTCCTGGGACGGCGATCACGACCGCCGCATAAGACACGTCTTTGTAATCGTTCTCGAAAACGAAGGCTATGACGTCACCTTTGGCCCCACCTCGAAAGCTCCTTACCTTTCGAAGACTCTCCCCACCCAAGGCGTATTGCTTACCCAGTATTACGGCACCGGCCACGTCAGCCTAGACAATTACATCGCCATGCTCAGCGGCCAGGCGGCCACCCCTCAAACGCGTAACGACTGTACGACTTACGCCGACTACATTCTCACCGGCGTCACGCCAGACGGCCAAGCCATCGGCACGGGCTGCGTTTATCCTTCCTCGATCAAGACGTTGCCCGATCAACTCAACGCCGTCGGCAAAACCTGGCGCGGCTACATGGGAGACATGGGCAACGATCCCACTCGCGAATCAGCGACCTGTGGCCATCCGGTCCTCAATACCGCCGACCTCACGCAATCCGCCGAAGCCCCGTCTGCTTCCGTCCCCCTCGGCGATCAGTATGCTTCGCGCCATGATCCGTTTGTCTATTTCCACTCCATTATCGATTCGCCAGATTGCGAGAAGAATGTTGTCAACTTAACTCAGCTCCCGCTTGACCTCGCTCGCGAAGAAACCACGCCCAATTTTGTGTTCATCACCCCAAATCTCTGCGACGACGGCCACGACGCCCCCTGCAAGAACGGCCAGCCCGGCGGACTCGTCTCCGCGGACGCCTTTCTTCAAAAATGGATCCCGCTGATCCAGGCCTCCAAGGCCTACCAACGCGACGGCCTCATCGTTATCAATTTCGATGAGGGTGGACTCACCATCCAGGCAGGCTCGAACGGCCAATTGAGCATCCTCGCACCCGGCTTATTCTGCTGCAACGAACAGCCCGGACCGAACCTTGCGCCCTTTCCGCAGACCACCAACATCACCCCGACCGTCTCGCTCACGTTCGAAAATTACGGCGGCGATCGTACGGGTGCCGTTCTTCTCTCGCCCTTCCTAAAGCCCGGCACAGTCTCCAACACTCCGTTCAACCACTTTTCGCTTCTGAAAAGCCTCGAAGACATTTTCGACACGGACGAATATCTAGGCTACGCAGGCCAACCCGGCCTGGTCGGATTTTTCGGCTGCGTCACTTCCGACATAGCCGCAAAAGACCGCGATCAGTTTCCGCGCTGCGAAAACCACTAACGCGCGACCTCGCTGACTGTCAAAACACTCAGGGCCCTCGACGCTCACTTCGTCGGGGGCCCTTTGTCTTTTCGATTGTCCGGAGGCTCACTAGATCGCAGGATGCTGCAACGGCCCCGCCGCATGGCGCCGCACTTGCGATTCCGCCTTCCAACTCCTAGCCTGCGCGATGCAGATCATGTGCAGCATCACAAACAACGGCACAAAAAAAGTCGGAATTAGGCTGAGTGGCAGCACCGTCATCGGCCCCATCGAAGGGCCCCGAGGATCAATCAAACCGGCCGTCGTACCCAGGCTCACGGCCGTAATCAGGTCCAGTATTCCCAGCGCCTGCCAAAAAATAAAACCGTTGCGATGCGCGGGCTCCGCAAGTTTCCAAGCCGCGAACCCGGCCGTGGCTCCAATGAACATGTCTCCATATCCCGCCGGCAAAGCAAAGATCGCTGGCAACACGTTTCGCGCCTGCAGCAAAAGGAACGTGAATCCCACAATCCTCCACACCTGCACCGAGGTCAGAATTGTAGCGTTCAACGATAGTGCAAAGTTTCGAAATCCCTCTGACGCTGCAAACCACAACGAAAACACAATCATGGGCGCCAAAGCCGCTACCGCGACACCCAATCCAAACTGCGCCGAGCCGTTCTTGAATAAATGCACCGCCGAAGCCGAGAAAACCACGGCAAACCATACCGCCAGTGACCCTGCTGTGATCTTTCCATACTTAGTCATAGCGAACCTCCTTGTGTCTCGGCGATTTCTGTTACGTGATGCGTGAGCTGCAAAAGACTCTCCCACTCCCGCTTCCCCAGCTTCCCCCGGAGCCGCCCTTGCACCTTCTCCCAAACAGGCAGCGCGCGCTTGAGCTTCGATTTCCCCGCCGACGACAACCGTATCCGCCGCTCGCGCCGGTCTTCGCCGCGCTGTTCGGAAATCCAACCGGCGCGCCTCAGGATCGCTAGCGTCCGCGTCAGGCTCGTGCTGTCCATCGCCAGCATCTCCCCAAGCTGCCCCTGCGACACTTCCTCCGCTCGCGCCAGGACTTGCAGCATCGTCAGTTGCGTCGCCCGCAGCCCCAAAGGACGCAGCGCCTCGTCATACACTTGCGTAAGCGCCCGCGCAGTCCTGCGAAAGCTCCCGCACATGCACGGCAGCTCGGGAATGA
>DATEWL010000512.1:0-3020 GCA_035258025.1 Candidatus Acidiferrum sp.
AAAACGCGCTTTGCCCGCCAATCCGCACCGACTCCGGAATCACATCGGTGAACGCCACCGCCAGCATGTATCCCGCGCCCAGCGCCATAAAGTAGTGCAGAAAGCGCCGCGGCCAATCCCGCCGCACCACGAAATACCCGCCAACCAAATTCCCAGCCGCCGCGACCAAACCCAGCCCCGCCGCTAACCCCACCCGAAATGCCAAATCATGTCCCATTTTAAGTGGCACAGGCTTCAGCCTGTGCTTACGCTCGCCCCAGCCGCGCGCTCGCCCCAGCCAAGGTGTCATTCCGAGCGAAGCGAGGAATCTGCTTTGTGCGTCTTTCTCTTTGTCCTCTGCGCTCTCTGTGCTAATTCCTTTTCCTTCTTTTTCTTTACCTCTTCACTTCCCTGCTTCATTACTTCTTCTTATCCAGAATGCCTAAACAAAATCACATCCCCCTCTTGCACAATGTATTCTTTCCCCTCCAACCTCACCTGCGCCTTCTCCCGCGCAGCCGCAATACTCCCCGCCGCCAAAAGATCGCTCCACTTCACCACTTCCGCCCGAATAAAACCCTTCTCGATATCGCTGTGAATCGCCCCCGCCGCCTTCACCGCCGTCGACCCCTTATGGATCGTCCACGCCCGCACTTCCGGCTCCCCCGCGGTAAAAAACTGGATTAATCCCATCAAGTCATACGTCGCGCGAATCAATCGGTTGAGTCCCGGCTCTTTCAGTCCATACGATGCCAGCAATTCCGCGGCTTCCTTCTCATCCATCTCCGCAAGTTCCGCTTCGAGCCGCCCGCAAATCGCCACCACCGCCGAATTCGGCTTCCCCTGCAAGGCGTTCAACTTATGCCGCTCCACCGCCGTATCCAACTTGTCCGCTTCGTCGTCGCCCAAATTCAGCACATAAAGCACCGGCCGCGCCGACAAAAATAAAAATCCCCCAATCGGCTTGCGCTCCTCCGCCGTCAACTCCAATTCCCGCAAAGGCTTCTCCGACTCCAAATGCGCTTTACACTTTTCTAAAACCGCTTTCTCTGCCAGCAAAACCGGCTCGCTCTTCTTCTTCAAATCCTTCTCCAGCCGCTCCAACCGCCGCAGAATCTGGTCGTGATCCGAAAGAATCAACTCCAATTCCAGGTTGGTCGCATCCCGCAAAGGATCTATGCTCCCCTCCGAGTGCGGCACCGAAGGATCGTCAAACACCCGAATCACATGCGCGATCGTATCCACTTCCCGCAGAGGAGCCAACGCGTCCCGATTCTTTTCCTTCTGCATTCCGCCCAGGTCCACGTACTGCACCGTCGCATAGGTAATCTTCTTCGGGTTATAGAGCTTCGCCAGCTCCAAAAGCCGCGGCTCGGGCACCTTCGCCACGCCAACATGCGTAGCCGACCCTCCGCCCTTCCCCTCGACGTTCGCCTTCGTCAAGATTCGAAACAGCGTGGTCTTCCCAACCTGTGGTAGTCCAATAATTCCTGTCTGCATAAACTAGCAATCCTAGCACACCCGCTCGCCTCGCTCGATTTGAACACCGGCTCGAGCGCTCGCCCAGTTTTGGCCCGTCAAAGAATCAGATGAAACGCCCAGTCGCCCGCAACAGTCTCATCTTCCATGCGTCTAACTGGCAATTACGCGGAACGAGAACATCACTTTCATCAGATAATGGACAACTTGCGCGAGGGCAACAGCCTCCCATTCTCACGATGAACATCACCGTCCTTGATTTCTCCGCCTACATCGGCCTAACCGCCGTAGCCGCCATCACCATCAACATGCTCCTCGGCGTGATGATGGCCTTCCGCTACAGCCCCGTCCGCAACTGGCCCCATCATCGCTTCAACTACTTCCGCCTCCACAACTGGACCGGCTACATCGCTCTCGCCGTCACGCTTCTCCATCCGCTCCCACTGCTCCTGAACAAATCTCCCAAATTTCGCGTCCTCGACATCCTCTATCCCGTTCACTCCCCGCAACAACCCCTCGAAAACACCATCGGCGCCATCGCCCTCTACATCGTCGCGATCATGGTCATCACCTCGTATTTCCGTATTCAACTAGGCCGCCGCACATGGAAAGCCTTCCACTTCACCATCTACCTCGGCGCCATCGCTCTCTTCTACCACTCCCTCTTCACCGACCCCGACCTGAAAGGCGCCCCCATCGACTGGTTCGACGGCGGCAAACTGTTCGTCGAAGCCTGCGCCCTAATTATCCTTGTAACGGCCATCCTCCGCGCCCGCCACGCGCGCAAAAAAGCTCTCTCCCTCAGACAACCCTCTCGCCAAACTGCCACGTCTTCTGACTAACGGCCCCCTTCCGGATGACACCTTTCACCGTTTTTTTTAGAAATCTGATTGATACTCTAGTGCGATCCTTGAGGAGGCATCTTTGAGAATCGGAGACCTTTTTAGGAAACGCTCCCAAGACGAAGTCATGGTATCGAACGTTCTTGTAGCTTCTTTAGACCCAAAGTTTGCCGAATTGGCGAAGGCCGACCGCGGTTGCTACTCTAAGTTCTACCCTACTCCTGCGGAAACCATATTTGAAAACACTCAGGAGCTCCTGAAGTCAATTGGTAGTGGATTTGACATTGTTCATCTCTTCTGCGACGTATCGCCGGAAGGAAACATCATCGATGGCCATGGGAATAGGACTGCTGCCACAATGTTGATAGAGCGCTGCTGCGACTCGGATGCGAAATTGCTTTGGGTTGCCAGTTCGAATAGACCTGAAGGCTACATAAAAGGCTTCAAGTTTGCTGGGAAACGATTGAACCTAGTCCTCACCATTGACCGCAGAGGCCCATGCTTTCCAAGCTTTCTGGAAAGTCTTCTTCGCAAGATGTCCGCGGGAGAGATGATGCCTGTCGCGTGGGTTGCCTTAGCGCCACAAGCATCGAGTGACCCGCGCAATCAGGATGCACCCGCCTGCATTTTTGCTGCTGGTCGCGGCGGAGTTTAGCTTCGCTCTTAAGTTCACCGTTCTTTGTTCTCGGCGCCCCACCTTGCTAATCTATTCTTCCGTTT
>DATEWL010000513.1:0-4942 GCA_035258025.1 Candidatus Acidiferrum sp.
GGACGATATTGACTAGTGGATTGACATTCCTCACTGTGCTCGTCCTGTTCCTGATGGGTGGCCAGGTGCTTCGTGCATTCTCCTTTGCTCTGGTGGTGGGGATTGTGGTAGGAACGTACTCCAGTTTTGGTATTGCTGCACCGCTTGTGGTCGCCTGGAATCGTTGGCGCGGCCAGCAAGGCGTCGCAGTTGGCACCGGACCCGCAGCCGGAAACAAAACCCGCGGAAGCGAAGGCGTCACGGGACGACTTGCTCCTTCGGGGAGGAGGTAGGATTTATGTTTGAAGATATGGTGCTTTCAGGCGATACGAAGCGGACGAACAAGCCATGGACGGTCGTGCTGTCGATGGTTGTGCAAGCCGTTCTCGTTGGCATCCTGATCCTCATTCCGCTGATCTACACAGAAGCGCTGCCGAAGACGATGATGGCGACCATGCTTACTGCTCCGCCGCCTCCGCCACCGCCTCCGCCACCGCCACCTCCTGCCGCGGTTGTACACATCAAGCCGCAAGTCCATTTGATGGACGCGGGCAAATTGGTGCAGCCGAAAGCTATTCCGAAGGATGTAAAGATTATTAAGGAAGACGCGCCTGAGATGGATGCCGGCGTACAAGGCGGCGTTCCGGGAGGCGTTCCTGGCGGTTCGATGGGCGGCGTGATTGGCGGCGTCATCGGCGGCATGGGCGGAGCCCCTCCACCGCCGAAGCCGACGCAAACGCGCATCAAGCAGGGCGGCCAAGTGCAGGCTGCCATGATTATCAACAGAGTCCAGCCTGTGTATCCTCCGCTGGCTCGGCAGACGCGCATCTCCGGCACCGTGCGCCTGCACGCGATTATCGGCAAGGATGGCTCGGTGCAGCAACTCGAAGTCATATCCGGGCATCCACTGCTGGTACAATCCGCGCTCGATGCGGTGCGGCAGTGGCGCTATCGGCCGACGCTCCTGAATAGCGAGCCGGTCGAAGTCGACACCACGATCGACGTGATTTTCTCTCTGAACCAGTAAGCGGTCTGGCGTGCCGGTCGTGGGACAGGCGCGCTGGTCCGGGCGGCAAAGCTTGGCAAACTCTCGCGTTGGCCCCGGGAGACCCGGGGCCATCAGAACTAAGGAGCAAAACGAATGGTAGCGACCCTGTTTGTGAACGCGGCCCTGTTCTTGCAATCCCAGGCTACTTCCTGGGATCTGCGGAGCATGTGGTCTTCAATGAGCACCCTTCCCAGGATCGTTGTTGCGATCCTTTTCATTCTCTCGATTTATTCTTTCGGCGTAATGATTGACCGCGCCCTGATGTACAGCGCGGCCCGTAAGCAGTCGCGGGTTTTCGTACAGCAGGTTGCCGGCGCTCTCAAGGAAGGCAAGTTGGACGAAGCGATTGCCATTGCCGAGAGGAACAAGAAGAGCCATATCGCCAAAGTCGTGGCGACGGGCCTTTCCGAATTCCAATCCGCTTCGCAGCAAGTCACCGATGCGGACGTAATTGAAGCGGCCAAGCGCGGCCTCGAGCGCTCTGTCGCCATCGTTCACGCGGAAATGAAGCGCGGTCTTTCGGCGCTGGCTACCATCGGCTCGACGGCTCCGTTCGTCGGACTGTTTGGCACCGTCGTCGGCATCTTGAACGCGTTTAAGGGAATTGAAACGAGTAAAGCGACCGGTCTGTCGGCAGTCGCCGGCGGTATCGCGGAAGCTCTCGTCACCACGGCTCTCGGTCTTCTCGTCGCCGTCCCTGCCGTGTGGGCCTACAACTACTTCACAAACAAAGTCGAAGCCTTCGACGTCGAGATGGACAACTCCTCGATGGAGTTGATCAACTACTTCATCTTGCGTCGCGGCGCAAAGAAATAAGGTAACCCTATGGGATATAAGCCAAAAGTCGGTGCGCAGATGGCGGCGCCGAACGTCATCCCGATGGCGGATATCATGCTCGTTCTGCTGATCATCTTCATGGTGGTCACGCCGATGTTGCAGAAGAGCCTGCCGGTGGATATGGCCAGGGTCAATAATGCGAAGGAAATGCAGGACGCCGATAAGGATGACGCGATTATCGTAGCGGTGACTCGAGATGGGACGATCTATCTGAAGAATACAAAGATCACCAAGGATGATATCACCGGGCAGGTTAAGGATATGCTGTCCGCCCGTCTCGATAAAACTGTTTACGTGAAGAGCGACGCCCGGGCTAAGTATGGGGACGTTGTGGCGGTTGTGGACGAGATCCGCTCCGCTGGCGTTGACCAACTTGGTCTTTTGACGGAACAGAATCAAGAACGCAGAACACCGCCTCCGCCTCCAAATGCAGCAGCTGCTCCATCGGCTGACTGAAGCCGCTGGAGAGATGTTCGGCTGAGGTGTGTGAAGTGTTTGCACCATTCGTTTGCTGAGTCAGAAAGGCCGCGCCAGATCCCACCTGGCGCGGCTTAATGGCCTGCAAAGCTCGCGAAACGCAGGCTGACAGGAGATTCGCAATGGGAATGTCTGTTGGAGATAACAAGGGCGGTGCGATGGCGGAAATGAATGTCGTTCCGCTGATTGATATTTTGCTGGTGCTGCTCATCATTTTCATGGTCATCACTCCGCTCACCCCTCACGGGCTCGATGCGCTTGTGCCTCAACCCAATCCGAATCAAAAGCAGGATATTGAGTTGGAGAACAAGACCGTGGTGGTCCAGGTGCTTACGAATAACAAGCTGAAGATCAACAATGAAGACACGACCTGGGATGGCCTCGGTCCGCGTCTGGAAACGATCTTCAAAGAGCGCGCTGAGAAAATTGCTTTCGTCAAGGGCGACAACGATGTACTGTTCATGGAAGTTGCCCGCGCGATTGACATCATGCGCGGTGCGGGAATCGATAGAGTCGGCTTGATCACGGCCAAGCTCGAGGCCGGGCAGTAAGCAGCAAAGAATTCATTTTCACATCGGTCGCGTTTCGGCCGGCGCAGGGTGTGGGAGTCCTCCTCGCGGGGCAATTTGCTTCATGCGAGGTGACTCATGGGAATCTCACTTGGCGGTGAAAAGCACGGAACAATGGCGGAAATGAACGTCGTTCCGCTGATAGATATTCTGCTGGTGCTTCTGGTCATCTTTATGATAATCCGTCCCCAGACGCAATTTGGTCTGCCGGCGGATTTGCCCCAGCCAGCAGAATCCACGACCAAAACGCCGCCAGGAGTGATCGTTGTACAAGTTTTTGGCGATGGCACGCTGCGCATCAACCAGGACCCGGTGCAGTGGCAGGATCTCCAGGGACGGCTTGAGAAAATTTTCAAGATGCGGACAAGCCGCGTCGCTTTTGTCCGTGGAGACAGCGTCCTTGAGTTTGGCGTAATCGCCCGGGCCATGGATGTGATGCGCGGCTCGGGAATCACGACGGTGGGCCTGATGACGCCGGAACTCGAAAACGAGCACTAAATAGTGTAGATTGGCCCCTCGCAGGGCGGATCTGAATCCTAGCAGGGATGGATGCTTCGATGACTTATGCATCAGTTCGTAATGCTCGCCGGACCGCTTCTCTGGCAGCGTTGTTGATCCTCGCCGTCGGCGTTTCGGGCTGCAATAAGCTCAAGGCCCGCGACCTTTTGAACAAAGGTGTAAACGCGTTCAAGGCCGGCCAGTCGGACGCCGCCATCGAGGACTTCAAGCGCGCCACGGAACTCGATCCCAGTTTGATGATGGCCCGCGTTTACCTGGCCACTGCCTACGCGAGCTTGTATATTCCTGGCGCGCCTTCCGCGGAAAATAAGGCCCGGGGCGACCAGGCCATCAAGGAATTCAAGGACATCCTGGAAATCGACCCCAACAACCTGACCGCCATTGACGGCATCGGCTCCTTGCTCTTCCAGATGGCAGGCACGCCCCCGGTTGACGAGAAAGGCTTCGAGGAATCGAAGACCTTCCATCAGCGCCATATCCAGATCAAACCGGATGATCCGGAACCCTACTACTGGATCGGCGTGATTGACTGGACGCTGGCATGGCGCGGGAACGCAGCAATGCGCCTGGAGTACAACAAGAACAACATCAAGAAACAGGTGCACGATGACCAGCCACTGCCCCCTGCCGTCCGTACGGAGTACGCCACCAAATATGGTCCTCTGGTGGATGAAGGCATCGCCGACCTGCAAAAAGCTATCACGCTGAAGCCTGACTATGACGACGCTATGGCGTATCTCGGCCTCCTCTACCGCCGCAAGGCGGACATGGTGGAGAGCGCGGATGAACGCGCCGCTCTCGAAAAGCAAGCGGATGACCTCCTCGAAAAGATCAAGGAGATCAAGCAGAAACGCCTTGACCAGCAGCAGCAGATGCCCTGAGCGGGCCTGCTGAATCTATCGTAGTAAATCGATTTTCTAACGAAAGGACGCCTGTGATGGCGTCCTTTTCTTTTCATTGCTTTGTCCGCTCCGCAGGGCCTCTCCGTGCGGCCCACGGCTCGCGCGCTGCCCGTTTCAGGCGTATACTTGAATATGCCGTCTCCCAGTAATGTTCCTTTGAGCTTCCAGCGCGACCGCGCTGTCCGCCAGCTCGAAGCGCGCTTCGAAGAACTCCTCGAAAAACTCCGCAAAAACCGTCCCTCCGAAGACCCTTGGGTCGTCCGCCGTGCTTACGAAATTGCTTCGGAGCGTCATCGCGACCAGTTTCGCAGTTCCGGCGATCCCTATCTTTCCCATCTCCTCGAAGTGGCCCACATCCTTGCGGATATGCGCATGGACGCCACCACGCTCACCGCCGCCCTTCTTCACGACGCCATCGAGGACACCGAATATCCAGTCGCCCGCATTGAGGAACGCTTCGGACCGGACGTCGCCCGCCTCGTCGAGGGCGTGACCAAAATCAGCCGCATCAACATGACCGCTCCAGAAACGCGGCAGGCGGAGAACGTTCGCAAAATGCTGCTCGCCATGGTCAACGACGTTCGCGTCGTTATGGTCAAGCTGGCCGACCG
>DATEWL010000514.1:0-3089 GCA_035258025.1 Candidatus Acidiferrum sp.
TGCTGTGTTTGACCCTTTTGACCCAAAGCTTCAAGCCGTGGCATGATATAAGTCCTACGTTGTCAACAGCTGGGAGATCGTCCAATTGGTAGGACTCCAGACTCTGAATCTGGCTATCCTGGTTCGAGTCCAGGTCTCCCAGCCAATCTTTTTGCTCCAATGACACCCTGTTTCCCCGCATGAGGCTGCTATGATCGTGATCATTATGGGCACGACTGGCTCGGGCAAAAGCACCATAGGCACCCTGCTCGCGAAGCGACTGGGGTGGGAATTCGTGGATGCCGACGATTTTCATCCGCCCGCGAACGTTGAAAAAATGAAGCGCGGCATTCCACTGACCGATGAGGACCGTGAGCCGTGGCTGAAAGCGCTCCATGACAAAATTGTCGAGTGGATTGCGGAGGGCCGCAACGTGGTGCTGGCCTGCTCGGCGCTCAAACAGAGCTATCGCGATCAACTTCGTGTCGGTCCCGACGTAAAATTTGTTTATTTGAAGGGGAGCTATGAACTGTTCTCGCAGAGAGTGCTTGCCCGAAAGGGACATTTTGCCAAGCAAGATCTGCTCGCCAGCCAGTTCGCCACTCTTGAAGAACCGACGGACGCGATCATCGTAGATGCCGCTCCGCCTCCGGAAAAAATCGTCGCGGAAGCTCGCAAGCAGCTAGGCTTGGCCTAGTCCGTTGGACTGTCGGGCGGCATGCCACGCCACGCTTAATCTAGCGCGAACGCCACATACATCAGCTTCTGGTCGCGCTGAATTTGCAGCACGACCGCAGCGTCCGGCGGCAAGGCTTTCAATGCTCTCCGCAGACGGTCGAGCGTGGTCATCGGCTCGCCATTGAGCGTACGGATTACGTCGCCCGCGGTCAGCGGTACTTCCGCAGTGGCTCCTGCGGCCCGCGCGGCGACAATGATTCCAAAAGGGTCGCGGAGCTCCGGCACCATCGCCGCAATTCTCTCGTCGATTTCTATGGCAAGAATGCCGAGCGCGGGAACCAAGTTTTTTTCCGGGTCGGCCAGAGCGGTGATCTGATCCATGTCCTTAGGCGGGTCCATCAGCGCCACGTCGAAACCCAGCCGCAGAGTCCCCCGCAGGATGTCCAGGTGCACTGTGTCACCGCTCTCGCGCGACATCAGATGAAAAGCCACGTAAGGTACGCTGCTCGCCGCTTTACCGTCGATAGCCAGCAGGACGTCCCCAATACGGACTCCTGCGGCTTCGGCAGGCCCGCCTGGCAAAACGTCCGAGATCACAACTCCGAAGTTGCGCGGAAGCTTCAAACCCTCCGCCAGAGTTGGCGTTATCGTCTGAACGACGATCCCGATTTCCGGGCGATGCAGATGGCCAAATTTGCGCAACTGCTGGTAAGCGATGTTCACAACACTGCACGGAATGGCAAATCCGAGCCCTTCGTTTCCGCCAGACTGCGACAAAATGAAGGTATCCACGCCGACGACTTCGCCGTCTACATTGACCAGCGGCCCTCCCGAATTGCCTGGGTTGATGGCCGCATCCGTCTGGATATAAACCATCGTCGCGTCGGGATCGGTTTGCCGCGCCACCGCGGAAATGATTCCGCGAGTCACCGTATTACGCAGCCCTTCCGGGCTTCCGAACGCAAACACCGATTCGCCTTGCTGGAGGTTCCGGTAGCTTGCAAGTTTCAGTGCGCGAAGATCTGCGACATCCACCTTGAGCAGAGCGAGATCGATTTCGCTGGTGACGCCGATGATCCGCGCCGGAACGAGACTTGTTTTTGAAGAAAGCGGCGCGTCACCGGAATCGTCGGAATTCGCGCTCGAAAGCACCACCTGCACGCGCTGCGCTCCCTTCACCACGTGCGCGTTCGTAATAATGTATCCGCTCGGATCGATAATGAATCCCGAACCAATCGCCCTCTGCCGCCCAATGACCACGCCGGTGTTCCCGTGCTCGCTTTCTTCGACCTGACCATACCCTGACACTAGAATCTGCACCACACTCGGAGACACTTTGCGGATCAGGGCACCCACGGATTGATCAGTTTTGCGCAATTCATTGGTGGAACGCCCTTGCGCTTGGGCACGGCCTGACGAGAGGGAAACGCAAAGCAATGTGGCGATGGCGGATAGTATTTTAGGTAACCGCCATTGTGTCGCTCTCCGAACTCGCGTTTGAGGCTCAAACATGTGCTCGATCTCCTCGAGTGTTCTTTTAATAAACGGACGCTCTCGCGTAGTTTTAGGGTACATCGGATTGAACCAATCTGCGTTTTCAGGAGCCGATAGAAGTCTCCTGCGCAAAAAATATTCTCGGCTCCGGCAGCGTTCCGCAATATTCTTGCAAATTCTTCGTGACCTTGTATTTAGCTGAAGCATCCCATCTTCGGGGGATTGTCCCTTTCTTGCGGGCTTATCGGAACGGGCACGCATTTCCCACCGGTCGCCTCCGCGATTCGCAAAAGATGCGACCATAAACCATAATTTGAGCGCCTCTACTGAGGGACTCCAACCATGGCAAGACTCCAATCCAAGGAAGACCAGCGGCTCGAGGAAGATCGCGCCCGCAAAAAATACTGGAAACGCTGGGGACCCTATCTCTCCGAGCGCCAGTGGGGCACGGTGCGCGAAGACTATAGCCCTGGCGGCACCGCTTGGGAATATTTCCCGCACGATCATGCGCGCTCGCGCGCCTACCGCTGGGGCGAGGACGGCATCGGTGGCATCTCTGACCGCCGCCAGATGATCTGCTTCGGACTCGCGGTGTGGAACGGCCGCGACCCTATTCTTAAAGAAAGACTTTTTGGCCTCACAGGTAACCAAGGCAACCACGGCGAGGACGTGAAGGAGTATTACTTTTATCAGGACTCGACACCCACGCACAGCTACATGCGCATGCTTTACAAATATCCGCAGGCGGAATTTCCCTATTCCCGCCTCGTGGATGAAAATGGCAGACGGAGCCGCGAGCAACCCGAGTTCGAGCTTCTCGACACCGGCATTTTTGCCGAGGACCGGTATTTCGATGTATTCATCGAATACGCCAAAGCCGACGTGGAAGACATCCTCATCAAGATCACTGCTGTAAATCGCGGGCCCGAAGAGGCATC
>DATEWL010000515.1:0-5650 GCA_035258025.1 Candidatus Acidiferrum sp.
GAGCTGGCGGCGATTCAACGCGCCCAGATTGACCTCACGTCAGCAGCAAGAGGGCTCTCGAATCTTCGAATCCAGTACTCGCTTTCACTCGAAATCCTTATGGCAGTTTCCGGGCTCGTGCTGCTTATTGCTTGTGCCAATATTGCGAATTTGCTGCTGGCGCGGGGAACGGCCCGTTCGCGTGAATTTGCCGTTCGCGCGGCGCTGGGCGCGAGCCGGTTGCGCCTGTCCATGCAACTCGTGACAGAAAGTCTTCTCTTCGCACTTCTCGGCGCAGGGCTGGGAGTGGCATTGGCTTGGCGAGCCGGTGATTTTCTTCTTGCAATGGCGACTGGTAGCGCTGGGCAAGCGCCGCTCTCCGTCACGCCCGATCTTCGCGTGCTCGCGTTCTCGCTCCTCCTCACCCTATTTACAGCACTGCTGTTCGGAATGGCTCCCGCGGTTCGCTCAACGCAGTTTCAGCTGACATCTTCTCTCAAGGACGGGCGCGGCACGGCGCTGGCTCAAGCGAAAAGTCCGTTGGCAAGAGCGCTTCTGGTTTTGCAGATCGCTCTTTCCCTGGTGCTGCTGGCCGGCGCGGGACTCTTCTTGCGCACGCTGCTGAACTTCGCGCACGTCGATACCGGCTTTGAAAAGCAAAACGTCCTTGTCTTCCAGCTTGACGAGTACGCGGCAGGTTACAAGCCGGACGCGCGCCTCGAAGACCTGCTCCACCAAATCGAGGAACGCGTGAACGCGGTTCCAGGAGTGCGAGCCGCAAGCTTCTCTATGTTCACTTTCAATCAGGGTGAATGGTCTAACGACGTCACACTGCAAGGGATTTCAAGAAACTCCGAGAATAGCGAGGAAGTCCAGATGAACCGGGTGGGCGCGGGCTATTTTGCGGCTTTCGGTCTACTTGTACTTTCTGGCCGGACGTTCACTCTTCAAGACAACGAGAGGGCACCAAAGGTTGCCGTGATCAACGAAACCATGGCGCGACGGTTCTTCCCAGGAGAATCCGCGATCGGCCGCCATTTCGGCTTTGGCGATGACGCTACACACAGCGGCGACTTCGAGATCATTGGAATCGTGAAAAACGCAAAGTACGAGTCGCTTCGGGAGCGGCCGCACGCGGCGGCGTATTTCCCTCATTCACAGCACGTCACCTTCCTTCCAAATCTCACGGTCAGATTCTTGGGAGATGCCGCTCAAATCACGCAGCAAGTGCGGCAGGCGATCGGAGAAGTGGCTCGCGATGTCCCGATAGGCGAGGTTTCTACGTTGGCGGAGGAGGTCGACAATTCAGTGTCCAAGTATAGGTTGGTCGCTCAGCTCTCTGCCTTCTTCGGGCTGCTGGCTGTCTTCTTGGTCTGCATCGGCGTTTACGGATTGTTTTCTTATACGGTCGCTCGCCGCGCGAATGAAATTGGCATTCGTATGGCCCTCGGAGCCAAACCATCGGAAATTATGGAAATGGTTTTAAGAGAGGGTGCGCTTTTAACCTTGCTCGGACTGTTGATTGGACTTTCTATTTCGCTTGGCTTGACGCGTCTTCTCTCCTCCTTTCTCTTCGACGTTCGCCCTAATGACCCGCTGACCTTTGCGCTCGCCACAATCTTCTTGATCTTAGTTTCGCTCGTGGCTTGCTATATCCCCGCACGGCGCGCGACTCGAGTCGATCCCATCATGGCTTTGCGTTACGAATAATCCCCAGCGCAAAAAAAGCGCGCAGGAACTGCTCTCGCGAGCGGTTCCTGCGCTTTGCTCTTTAACGACTGTTCTTAAGCGAGGTCGAAGAGCAGAACCTCGGCGTTGTCGACGCCGGTCAGTTCGACGGATTTTTCTTTCGAGATGGCTGCGCCGTCGCCCTCTTCCAGCTTGGTGCCGTTCAGCTTCACGCTGCCACGTGCAACTTGCACGTATGCATGCCGCTCCGGCTTTAGCTCGTGCTTTACTGCTTCGCCTTTGCCTAGCAGCGTCGCGTAGAGTTCATTGTCCTGGCGGATCTTCACCGAGCCGTCGCGCCCATCCGGTGACGCGACCAGCCGCAGCCTGCCGCGCTTCTCCTCTTCGCTGAAGTTCTTCTGGCCGTAGACCGGCTTCAGTCCCTTCTGTTCCGGAAACATCCAGATTTGCAGCAGGTGCACGGGCTCGGTCTTGGACGCGTTGAACTCGCTGTGCGTCACGCCGGAACCTGCGCTCATGTACTGCACATCGCCGGGACGCATCACGGAGCCGGTGCCCATGCTGTCGCGGTGCTCCAACGCGCCTTCGAGCACGTAAGTGACGATTTCCATGTCGCGGTGCGGGTGCGTGGGAAAGCCCTCACCCGGCGCGACGCGGTCGTCATTCAAGACGCGCAGCGTGCGGAACTGCACATGTTTGGGGTCGTAATAGTCGGCAAACGAAAACGTGAAATAAGTATCCAGCCAGCCGTGGTTGAAATGGCCGCGTTCCTGGCTTTTGCGGATATCGATCATGGTCCACCTCCTCGGTTTGACAGAGGGATAATACTCGTTATAACGACTATTGTCAAGAGGCACATGTGGCCCTTGGCCCTCCCTCGGCCGGGCACTAACTCTCGCTTCGCACAACGCCAGCATCTGCATGGATTTAGAGGTACTTCCGTCCCATTCCCGGCAGCCCCCCTTTGGTATAGACTGGTCCAGTCACAGTCATTTGCCGTCTTTGCTTTCGAGGATTGCCCTATGGATTCCGCGCCGACCGCAACGCAAACGAAAAAGCCTGAAAGTGCCGCCGCGCCCCGCGAAACGCTCACGGTGACGGACAACCGCACCGGCAAGTCCTACGAAATCCCCATAACACACGGCTCCATCCGCGCCATGGACCTCCGGCAGATCAAAGTGGACCCCACCGAATTCGGCATGATGAGTTACGACCCCGCGTATAACAACACGGCGTCCTGTATCAGCAAAATCACTTTCATCGATGGCGACGCCGGCATCCTGCGATACCGTGGATATCCAATCGAAGAGCTGGCCGAAAAAAGCACCTATCTTGAAACGGCTTTTCTGCTGCTACATGGAGAACTGCCGACCGCGCCGCAACTGAAGGAATGGACGTACAACGTCACGCATCACACCTTTATTCACGAAAGCATCAAGAAATTCCTGGATGGATTTCACTACGATGCGCACCCCATGGGGATGATGATCTCCACAATCGCGGCGCTTTCGACCTTCTATCACGATGCGAAAGATATTTTTGATCCGGAATCGCGCCGCAAACAGACCTATCGCCTGGTCGGCAAGATGCCCACAATCGCGGCGTTCTCTTACCGGCATACTTTGGGGATGCCCTTCGTCTACCCAGACAACGAGCTCAGCTATCCGGGCAATTTTCTGAACATGCTTTTCCGCACCACGGAGACAAAGTACCGCCCGAATCCCACTCTCGAACGCGCGCTCGATGTTCTTTTTATCCTCCACGCGGATCACGAGCAGAACTGCTCGACTAATACGATCCGCGGCGTCGGCAGCTCGCACGTCGACCCCTATTCGGCCACGGCCGCGGCCATCGCCGCGCTCTATGGGCCGTTGCATGGCGGCGCGAACGAAGAAGTACTTCACATGTTGCTGGAGATCGGCTCGGTCCAGAAAGTGCCGGAATTTATCAAGCGCGTGAAAGCCGGCGAAACCAAGCTGATGGGTTTCGGCCACCGCGTTTACAAGCACTACGACCCGCGCGCCCGCATCATCAAGCGCGTGGCTTACGAAGTTTTCGAATTGATGGGCAAAAATCCACTGTTGGAAATCGCTCTCGAGTGCGAACGCATCGCACTAGAAGACGACTACTTCATCAAACGCAAGCTCTATCCCAATGTGGACTTCTACACCGGCCTGATTTACCAGTCTATGGGCTTCCCGATCTCGATGTTCCCGGTGCTCTTTGCGATTCCGCGCACATCCGGCTGGATCGCCCAGTGGCAAGAGATGCTGCTAGACGCCGAACAGAAAATTGCTCGGCCGCGCCAAATTTATCTCGGTCATGACACGCGCCAGTACGTCCCCATAGACCAGCGGAGCTGACGGCGGCCCCAATCCAAAACCAAAATGGGCCCACAAGAAAAACAATTTGCAATATCACGATTTAGTACCTATTCCGGCGTTGCCGCTCGACAATCTGGTTGAGCCGGGTATAGTTGACCGAGAGAGGTGGTATGTCGCAACCCCCGAATTCGACTGGAACTCCTGCGGTGCGTCGCCGCAGCCAGCGCGTGCTGATGCAAGTCGCCGTCCGAGTCCGCGGAAAGGACTCGCAAGGCAATGCGTTTGAGGAAGAAACAGAGACGCTGGCCATCAACGCGCACGGCGCCTTGATTCTGGTGAACGCCCGCGTGACCAGCGGCAGCAAAGTGATGATGCAACACAAGCGCACGCAGGAAGAACAAGAGTGCCACGTGGTGTTCCTTGGTCCCGTGCGCGGAGGCAAGGCCGAAATCGGGCTGGAATTTTCCGAGCCTCGCCCCACTTTCTGGCGCGTCGCGTTTCCTCCGGAAGACTGGACGTCGAAGCATCCGGATGCCCGCCCGCTCTCAGCCTCGCGAACGACCAAATAGAAACGAGTTCTTCGGTGCTTCTCGCTGATTTTTCAGTTTCTCGAACAGGCCGCGAAACATGTGTTTGGCGCGGCTCATTCGGAGCGCAGGCAGAGGATTGGTTCAATGCGTGCTGCGCGTCTAGCAGGGATATAGATGGCGAGCAGTGCAACGAACGTCAGCAAGAGTGAAATGGCGCCGAAGGTCGCGGGGTCGGCGGCATTGATGCCAAAGAGCAGGCTGCCCATCAGCCTCGTGAAAACCAAAGCCGCTGCCAAACCGATGGCTACACCGGATACGGCAAGCGTCATCCCTTTGAAAACCACCAGCTTCAGGATTTCGTGCCGCGTAGCGCCCAGGGCCATGCGGATGCCGATTTCACGCGTTCCCTGGTTAACCAGAAAGGCCATCACGCCGTAAACCCCGATGGTTGCGAGAGCAAGAGCGGCTCCGGCGAAGAGCCCCAATAAAAGCATCGAAAATCTGCGCCGAGCCAGCGATTCGGCAACGCGTTCGTCCATCGTCCGCACGGAATACATGGGGAGGTCCGGATCGATGCCGCGCAGTTCCCGCTTGATCGCCGGCGAAAGCGCGGACGGTTCACCCTGACTGCGCACGACCAGTGTCAAGGCGCGAGTGGGATACTGCGTTTGCGCAAGATAAAAAGCGATACGAGGATCGGAATCCAGCGATTCGTGCTTCACGCGCCCAACGACGCCCACAACGGTCAGCCACGGCTCCTCGGATTCCACCATGTGAATGCGCTTGCCGACAGCGTCTTGCCCGGGCCAAAGCTGCTGGGCCATGAATTCGTCGATCATCACGACCGGCGTTTTTCCACCGATGTCTTCTGCGTCGAAAAAACGCCCGCTTCGCAGCGGAATTTCCATCGCCTGAAAATACCGCCCGCCAACGACGCGCGCGTCAGCATTCAGAAACTTCTCGCCTGGGAGAGGTGTTCTTCCCTCGATGGTGATCGGCGTCCATGCAAATGCCTGGCTGAGCGGCAGGGCTGTGATGCCTCCTGCGGCCACGGCTCCGGGAATTTGTTCGAGCGCGGTCCAGAGCTGGCGGTAGGTATTCTCGATGGTCTGCTTGTCACTATATCTG
>DATEWL010000516.1:0-10778 GCA_035258025.1 Candidatus Acidiferrum sp.
GCCGCCCTACAAACGCTGCGTTAACACTGTTTTTCAGAATTACGCGCTGTTCCCGCACCTGAACGTGCACGATAACGTTGCGTATGGCTTGCGTGTGCAAGGCGCTTCGAAAAACGAAATTCCAAAGCGCGTCAGCGAGGCCTTGAACATGGTGAAAATGGCGGAATTCGCTGGCTCGCGCCCGTCCCGCTTGAGTGGAGGCCAACAGCAGCGCGTGGCTCTGGCCCGCGCCCTGGTGAATCGCCCGCAACTCTTGCTTCTCGATGAGCCGCTCTCCGCGCTGGATGCCAACCTGCGCAAGCAAATGCAAAGTGAGTTGAAATCGCTGCAGCGCGAAATCGGCATCACCTTCCTTTTCGTCACGCATGATCAGGAAGAAGCTATGGCGCTCTCGGACCGCATCGCGCTGCTTCGCGATGGCGCGCTCGAGCAAGTCGCTTCCCCTCGCGAAATCTACGCGCACCCTGCCACCGCTTACACGGCGCAGTTCATCGGCCAAACCAATTTGCTGCGCGGTGAAACTCGCCGGAGCATCGCCACGTGCGGCGTCCTGCGCTGGCCCTTGGAGCAAGAGGATGGCCCCGTGGTCTTTTCTCTACGGCCAGAAACGATTCGCCTCTGCCCGGATGGCAAACGCCAAGTCAACGAAGTAAAATTTCGCGCCACTGTCCGTCAACAAATTTACGGCGGCGCCAGCGAACTGCTCGAAGTGGATTGCGGCGCTGATCAACTCCTGCGCGTGCGCCTGCCCGCATGCGGTCCGCTTACCGGTGAACATGATTTTGTCTTTTCGATCGCGGACGCTATTAGCGTCGCCAACTGACTTCGCCATGTACTCGCGCGCCTACAAAACGATCGTCTCCGCCCCGCCGCTTCTCTGGGTGGGACTCTTCCTCCTTCTGCCCTATGCGCTGATGTTTGTGCACAGTTTCTGGGCCGTGCAAGACGGTGCCATCGTTCATCACTGGAATCTCGACAACTATCAAAAACTGCTCACGAATCCCCTTTACGCCGAAGTTCTGTTTCGCACGATGCGCATTTCCGGATCGGTGATGTTCTGTTCCCTGCTCCTTGGCTATCCGCTCGCTTACTACCTCTCGTTTCATACCGGCGCGCGGAAGGAATTGCTCTATCAACTTGTCATCGTGCCGCTCTGGGTCAGCTATTTGGTGCGCGGTTACGCCTGGAAAACGATTCTCGGCAGCGAAGGTGTCCTCAACGGCTTTCTCCAATATCTCCATATCACTCACGAACCCATCAGCTTTCTCCTCTACAGCCCCTTCGCCGTCGTTCTCATGCTCACGCACATTTACACGCCGTTCGTTTTTCTTCCCATTTATGCTTCCCTTGAACACATTCCGCGCCCGCTCGTCGAAGCCTCGCAAGATCTGGGCGCTAGCTCCTTCTCAACCTTTTTTCGGGTGATTCTCCCGCTCTCGATGCCCGGCCTGCTCGCTGGAGCCACCTTCGCGTTCGTCCTCTCGCTAGGCGATTTTCTAGCGCCGCTCCTGGTCGGTGGTTCTTCCGGTACCATGATCGCCAACATCGTGCAAACTCTTTTCGGCGCAGTCTATGACTGGCCGCTCGGCGCCGCGATTTCCGTGTGCATCCTGCTCCTCACTCTTTCGTTGCTCTTCTTCACCCAACACCTCGAAAAACGCTGGTCCTTCAAATGAGCCGCAAATCCTCAACTCGCCGTTCTTCCTTGCTCGCTACTTACGCCGCGCTCGTCTTTGCCTTCATCTATCTGCCTCTCGTTGTGCTCATTCTCTATTCCTTCAATCGCGACGGTGTCGGCGGCTTTCCGCCGCAGCATCTCACGCTATATTGGTATCGCCAGCTTTTTGCCGACGGCCCCATTTGGGACTCCGTGCTCAATAGCCTCATCGTCGCCGGCGGCGCAGTCGCGCTTTCGCTCACGCTAGGTCTGCTTGCCGCCCTCGCTCTCGATCGCGCCAGCTTTCCCGGCAAAGCTCTCTTCCGCCGCCTCGTTCTTCTCCCGCTCATTCTCCCCGGTATCATCACCGGTCTCTCGTTGCTAATGTTCGCAGTACTTGCTGGATTTCAGCTCAGCCTGCTGACTGTTTTTCTCGGTCACGGCACGGCCCTAATCTCCGTAGCCACTACCGAACTCTTCGCCGACCTCCAAAAAACGGACCGCGCACAGGAAGAAGCCTCGCTCGATCTCGGCGCCACACCCTGGCAAACTTTCTGGCGCATCACGCTCCCGAACCTCAAGCTCTCGATGATTGCCGCCGGGCTGCTCATCTTCACGCTTTCGATGGACGAAATCGCCGTAACCTTCTTTCTCATAGGCCGCGACAACACCCTCCCACTCGAAATTTGGGGACGCTTGCGCCGCGGCATCACGCCGGAGATTAACGCCGTCTCCACACTGATTTTTGCCGTTTCCGTTGCGCTTATCATTGTCTGGTATCGCATACGTATGCGCAGCGTCGGCTCGGAAGCACAACAAGTACTTGAAAGGCCTTAGCGCCCATGGGAGGGCAAATGCCGCACTCGCGCCGTGAATTTATCAGATACGTCGTTGCAGGCTCGGTCGCATCCGGCTGCCCGGTAGACGCCGCACTCCTGCCTGCACCGGATTCCGGGCCGTCAACTTCGAAGCCGAACGGCGCGCCCCTCGTCGATGGCGAACATTTCGAAATCTGCCACCAGGTCCGCGACGGTCACCACTTCGATCTGCCCGCCGCCACAGCGAAAGCCGACATCGTGATCGTCGGTGGCGGCGTTGCCGGTCTTTCCGCCGCGTATTTTCTTCGCGGCAAAGATTGGCTTCTGCTGGAAAAGGAAGACCACTTCGGCGGCAACGCGTACGAAGAGGAATACGACGGCCAGCCCTTCGCCACTGGCTCCGCCTACGCCTATCACGGCGACGAAGGCGACCAGCTCGCATCTGAGATCGGCCTTAAACTCCCGATGGTCAACATGCCCGATCCCACGCTCGTCAACAAAACGTACGTCCCCGACACCTGGAAAACGGGAATCATGCAGCTTCCTTATCCCAAAGCTGTCGTCGCTAGTTTCGTGAAATTCCGCGAAGACGTATTGAAAATGAAAATCAACGAGCGCATGGCCGAGCTTGATGCACTCCCTTTCTCGAAATTCACCGCCGGCTACGCTCCGGAAGTCCAACAGTGGTGGGACATTTACGGCCCCTCCAACTGGGGCGCCACCACGCCGGACACTTCCGCCTACGTCGGCCTTTACAACGCCAACGATCTCTTCACCGGCGGTGACGGCAAACGTGCGATTTTGCCGGGAGGTCTCGGTTGTATCACACACAAACTCGTCGAAGTCCTCCGGCCGAAATACCAAGACCGCATGTATGGCGAGGCCACGGTCGTCGCCATAGTCCAGGAGAAAGACTTGGCAAACGTAACCTATTTCCGCGAAGGAAAACTCACGACGGTTGCCGCGAGAGTCGTGCTTATGTGCACCCCCAAACACATCACTTCGCGCATCGTCCAGGGCTTGCCCGCGGAACAGAGGACCGCCATGCGCCGCACGCGCTTTGCTCCCTATCCGGTCGTCAACCTTATCTTCGACAAACCCGTCTACAATCGCGGTTACGACAATTGGTGCCCCGGCAATTCCTTCACCGACTTTATCGTCGCCGATTGGACCGTCCGCAACGATCCCGGCTACAAACAAAAAAACAACATCCTCACCTTCTATACCCCGCTACGCGAACAATTCCGTTCCACTCTCCTCGACGAGACAGACTGCAAGACCCTCGCCGCGCGCGTTCTCACGGATTTTCAAAAGGTTCTGCCGGAATTCAACGTCGATCCCATCGAAGTTCGCATTTATCGCCGCGGCCATCCCATGTTTATATCCGTGCCCGGGCAATACACAAAAAATCGAATCGCAGCCGCTCACCCGATGGACCGAATCTATTTTGGCGGCAACGATTCCGGCGGTCCGGAATCGCTAACCAGCGAGGCTGTGCGCTTGTCGCATATTGGCGCCGAGTGGGCAAATCTAATTTTGGCCAGCAAGCCCGGCGCAAAAGAATTGGCGGAGAAGGCTCTCGCCGCAACCACCGAATGACGTGTTCGACAGTCTTCCCCTTCCCTCCGTGCTCCTCGTTGTTATATAGGTGAGGCATGAAACGCTACGCCCTGATGTTTTTTCGAGGAAGACCGATGTTTCGCATTGCCAGGCACTTGGGCATCCTTTTCTTTTTCGCCCTGGCTCTCGTCTGTGGACTTGCACGCTCGCAAGATAAATCATCCTCGACCGTCATCATCAACGCCCAGGTCGCCGATGGCACCGGCGCCGCTCTGCGCGAGCTCAGTGTCCGCATCTCCGGCGACCGTATCGTCAACGTCGGAAACTTCAAGCCGATGAAAGGCGAGTCTATTGTTGACGCTAAGGGTCTCGTCCTCGCCCCCGGCTTCATCGACATTCACAACCATTCCACCGAAGGCCTCGAGAAAGATCCGCTCGCCGAAAGTCAGATCGCCCAAGGCATCACCACGGTAATTCTCGGCCCCGACGGCGATTCTCCGTGGCCCATCGCGCCGTGGCTTGATACTCGGCGCAAGAATCCTGCATCGCTCAATTTGGCCGTCCTCGTCGGCCATGCCACCGTTCGCGAACAAGTCCTCGGCAAGGATTACCAGCGCGCCTCAACACCGGCCGAAATCAACAAAATGGTCCAGCTCGTAGATCAAGGCATGCGCGAGGGCGCCATTGGCCTTTCCAGCGGACTCGAATATGATATGGGCACCTACAGCACTACGGACGAAGTCGTCGCACTCGCAACCGCTGCCGCAAAGCTCCACGGTTTTTACATGACGCACATTCGCGATGAGGCGGACCTTTCCTTCCAGGCTTTGGACGAGGAGATCGCCATCGGCGAGCGCGCGCACATTCCCGTCGAACACTCCCACATCAAGCTCGGCACCGTGGGCGTCTGGGGCAAAGCTCCGCAATATATCAGCGTGATTGAAGCAGCCCGCAGGCGCGGCCTCGATTTTCTCGCTGACTGCTATCCCTACGACGCGTGGCATTCGAACATCAAAGTCCTTGTGCCGGACAAACAATATGTAGACCCGAAGAGCGTCGCAAAGGCCCTTTCAGATGTTGGCGGACCGTCGCACGTCACCATCGTCGAATTCCCTCCGGACGCCGCGTATGAAAACCACACCATCGAGGACCTCGCTGTGCAGCGCGGCATTTCTCCCGTCGAGATGTACATCCGTATCATCCGCGAAGGCGACGCCGCCAACACCGAGGCCGAGGTCATCGGCCAATCCATGATCGAGCGCGACATTCAGGCGTTCTACCAGCAGCCCTGGGTGATGGTCGCCAGCGACGGCGGCGTCGGCTCGCGGCATCCGCGCGGCGCTGGGACATTTCCACGGGTGCTTGGCCTTTACGTCCGCGAGAAGAAATGGCTCACGCTGCCGGAAGCCGTTCGCAAAATGACTGCGCTCCCCGCGCGGCGCCTCGGCTGGAAAGATCGCGGCGTGCTTCGCGAAGGCGCTTTCGCCGACATCGTCCTCTTCAATCCCGCCACGGTCATTGACCGGTCCACGTTTCAGAATCCCTTCGAGCTCCCAACCGGCATCGAAAAAGTCTTCGTGAATGGCGCGCTGGTTTGGGACGCAGGCAAAGCCACTGGCGCGCGCCCCGGCCGCGTCCTGCCGAACTAATCTGATTTAGTCCATAATAATCGCTCCACTTTCGGAGGAACCATGGCAGACCGCCTTGAAGATTTTCAGAGCTCTCGCGCCGACTTGAACGAAGAAATTCTCAATTGCGGCCACCTCGGCATGAAGCGGTTCTTCGCTCTCGATCATCAGGCGTATGAGCCCGGCGCCCTCGGCACGAAAACGAAAGAACTCCTGGGACTCGTCGCCTCAGCCGTCTTGCGCTGCGACGACTGCATCACCTATCACCTCGTTCGATGCGGTGAAGAGGGCTGGAAGCGCGATGAAGTGATTGACGCTTTGAACGTCGCCTTGATCGTCGGCGGCTCCATCACCATTCCCCACGTGCGCCGAGCGTTTGCCCGCATGCGCGAGATAGATTCGTTGAAACCTTGAGCCGCGCCGCATACTCTAAGTAAGCAGATAGGACAAGGAAGCAAGATGAGCACGGCCTCAGCCACTGCGGCATCTCAGCACGAAGGAACGGGTGCGCGTCTACGCAATTTGATGATCGGCGCCATGTTTGCCGTCGTGCTTCTTATTCCAAAGCTTCTCCACATACGCCGCAACGCTCAATCCTGGATGGCCTTCCGCGTTTTTCTTGGATTCGCAGGCGCCGCGCTTGTCATCCTGCCGCTCAGCCTTTGGAATAGCTGGCTCGCTGCCATCGCTGGTCTTGGCATGTTTCTTGCGGCCATCCTGCTGCCTCCCGCCGAGCCGCACAACTTTGCCGACGACAAAGCGCGCGAACTCGGCGCACTGGTCATCGTAAACGGCGGAAAATATCATCCGGGCAATGCCGCGCCGGCGCCGGTCCAACTTTTTGTCGGCGCGGAGCAAATCTGGGCGCTCGATTCGCACTTCCAACCGCTCGTAGTCATTCCTGCCGCCGAAATCACTTCGGCGGACGCCTTGCAAAAAAAGGATCGCTGGATTCTGCAGGTTCGCTGGTCAGATAACGCCGCCGAATTCTTCTATCAGGGCGTCTTTGCCGAGCACTTCGCTCGCGTTGCTGAGAGCACCCTCGGCAGCGTGATGCACTCCCCGCTTCCCATTTTGCCAAAAAGCCGCGCTGCCAGCGCTTAACCATCGGCTAAGCTAAAATGTCCCACTCGGCCACAGTCTGGGAGACGCCCCTGTGAACACGCCACCAAGCTCCCCAATCGACTACACCGCTCTGGTGGGCGCCACCATTTACGTCAGCCCGACGGAAACACCCATACGCGACGCCGTTGTCCTCATCCAGGGCGAAAAGATCGTGTCCGTGGGCAGCAGAGCGCAGATGCAATTTCCCGAAACCGCTCATGTCCTCGATTGTTTCGGCCTCACCATCACCGCTGGCCTCTGGAATAGTCACGTTCACTTCTTCGAACGCAAGTGGGCCGATGTAGCCACCATCCCCGCGCCTGAACTCGGCCGCCAGCTTCAGGACATGCTCACTCGCTACGGCTTCACTAGCGTCTTTGACACCGGCTCCGTTTGGGAAAACACGCGTCGCCTTCGTGACCGCATCGACTCCGGCGAAGTCCCCGGCCCAAAAATTCGCACGACGGGCGAGGGCCTCGTTCCCCCCGGCGCTCTGCCTTCAGACCAAGTCCTCGGCATGATGGGCGTCATGAAGTTGCCGGCTCCCGAGATCGCCGACGCCGCACAGGCCGCAGCGGGTGCAAAGAAGCTTCTCGACGCAGGCGTCGACGGCATAAAAATTTTCGCCTCTGCTCCTCGCAGCGCCCCGCTTTCGGAGAGCGTGTTCCAAGCCGCTGCCAATGAAGCCCATCGCGCGGGCAAACCCGCCTTCGTTCATCCAAATAATGCTACCGATGTACTTAGCGCGGTTCGCGGCGGTGTCGATATCGTCGCTCACACCACTCCGCACTCCGGCCCGTGGGATGAAACGCTCCTCGCCGCGATGAAGGAACACCGCGTAGCGCTCACGCCCACGCTCACTCTGTGGAAATACTACGCGCGCCACGACCGCCTCTCCGCCCAAGAAAAAGTTACCGACACGGAAATCGGCCAACTCCGCGCCTGGCTCGCAGCAGAAGGAACAGTCCTCTTCGGCTCGGATCTCGGCGCCGTCGAATACGATCCCGCAGAGGAATACGCCTTAATGTCCGAAGCAGGCATGACGTTTCCTCAGATTCTCGCCTCCCTGACGACCAATCCCGCCGAGCGATTCGGCGACGCCAACAAACGAGGCCGCATCGCTGCTGGTCTTCAGGCCGATTTGGCCGTTTTCCATCAAGACCCTGCCATAAATCTCCGAGCGCTGGCCCAAGTCAAATTCACGCTGCGCGCCGGTAAAATGATCTATCGCGCAGCCGAGTAACGCCGCGCCAGCCCAGCATTTCTAGCTTCTCCGGTGCGCCTCAGCCCCTCGAAGTTTTTCTCTCATAAACCCCCGCACCTGCTGCAAAATGTGTCAAACTACCCCTATGGCGCGAGGATGGGAAAGCAAAGACGTGGAATCCCAGGTCGAGTCCGGCCAGGCTCCCAAGGGTCACTACGGCAACAACACCAAGAGCCCTGAACAGCTGCGCCGTGAACAGGAACGCAAAGACCTGCAGCTATCCCGCATCAGGATTGCGCACGACCTCGATGCCGCAACAAACCCCAATCATCGCAAGTCTCTCGAAGCCGCTCTCGCTCACCTCGACAAAAAAATCTCCGACCTGAACTAACATTATTTCTCGTTGGGCAATGACTTAACCCAGGCGAATCTGCCTCCGCGAACTCTGTGCCCGGCGTTTACCCCGACCCGTTTTCTACAGCCCCATCCCTCACCGCACAAAATCCCCCGCCAACCCCCAAAAATCATTCACGTAATAATGCGACAAAACATTCCCAAACAAATAGCAAATCCCCTGGCAAGGCGGAATATCTCCATACATCTTGCGACCCCGCGAAAATATCTTTGCGAGCGACCCATGCCGTAACAAATTCCCCGCCACTTTCCGCAACGGCTCGCACGGATAAAACACATCCCCATTCGGATACACCCGCGGAAACATCGTCGGATAACATTGAAAACCGCGGAATCGTAGCAGCGTCTCAATGGTCCGTGGCGTCCCGTTGATTGGCTGCACCCCGCTGCGACGTCGCTCAATAATCGTATCCACCAGCGCCTGATACTTCGGATTCTGCAGCAGCTTCAGATTCGGCATCTTTTCCATCTGCGCCGATTGCGCCGCAAAAACGAATCCTTCCGCTCCGCACCAGTCCAGCAATTTCTCCACTTCCCCGATGTTCCATTCCTCAATGACCGTGCTGATCGTAATCCGCTGCGGACTTCCCAAAACTTCCTTCGCCATCGCCAGATTCTGCAAAACCTTAGGCAACGCCGCCGGTTTCGAAAGTGGATTCGACGGATCAGCCGCCAGCGCATCCAGACTCACCACCAACCCCGTCACGGCCCGCAAAATCCCCGGCTTGCGATCCAGCAAAGTCCCATTCGTGATCAAAAGCACCGACCGAAACTTGCAATGAAACCGCGCCGCTTCCACCAACTCCTCAATGTCCGCCCGCAAAGTTGGCTCGCCGCCAGTAATCACAATCGAATCCGTCTCTTTTCTAATCCGCCGCAACAACCGAATCGTCTCTCCGGTGTTCAGCTCGTCGCTGAAAACGTCCGGCTCCTTCTGCGTGCAATACGAGCACGCCAAATTGCATTTGTGCGTCACGTAAAACGTCACCGCATACGGCGCCACCACATTCGTGTGCAAAACGTGCCGCCGCCACCCATTCCGAAAATAAAGCCCAAAGTTTTTCGCCACAAACGGCGCCTGCCGCACCAATCCGCGGATCAACGCCACCTTCGATGGCCGTCTCTTATCCAAAACACTCACAGGAACAAAATTGGGAGTTAGCGAACCAGAGCTAGACATGAGGCCAAGATTGTAGCGCACAGCAGCGCGTGTGGCTTCCTTTCACTCCCAATGCGTTCAGGGGCGCTGATTAGGATCTACTGAATTTGCGACGACGTGCCCAGTGGGCCAACCGCCTGCCAAAAAATAAGCTTGAATTTCGAAAAAGATGGCGTGATACTCCCCTAAGAACCTTATGGGCAGAGACCCCTTGCTATGACCCAGAAAAAGTCCGAAACCGGCGATTTGTTACGCGACACGCTCGACATGTTGATCCTGAAAACCCTGAGCCGTGGAGAGATGCACGGCTACGACATCGCGGAGTACATCCATGAGCGGAGCGACCAGGTCCTCGGCGTCGAAGAAGGCGCCCTGTATCCGGCGCTACATCGTCTGGAAGTTCGCGGACTGCTGGCGGCGGAGTGGGGCGCATCGGACAACAACCGGCGGGCGAAATTTTACAGGCTGACGGCGGCGGGCCGGAAACAGCTCGCGGAAGAAACAGCGCACTGGAAGCGCATGTCTTCCGCGATTGCGCGGATTCTGGAGCCTGCCTAAGGAGGACCTATGGCGCGCGAGTGGTTGACGGAAGCGTGGCTGAGAGTAAAGGCGCTGGCGAAGCGGAGAAGGTTGGACCGCGACCTGGAGGAGGAGCTGCAGTTTCATCTGGCGATGCGCGCAGAAAAGAACCTCGCCTTGGGCCTTGGAGCAGAGGACGCGCGGGTAGCGGCGCGGCGGCGATTTGGGAACGTTACGTTGGTAAAAGAAGATTGCCGCGAAATGTGGATTTTTACCTGGACTGAGACGCTATGGCAGGACGTGCGCTACGCGGCTCGAATCCTGGCAAAAAGCCCGGGCTTTGCCGCCGTCGTGGTTTTCTCGCTCGCGCTCGGCATCGGAGCAAACACTGCGGTATTCAGTGTGATGAACACGGTGTTGCTGCATGGTTTGCCTTACGAGCATCCAGAGGAGCTGGCGACGATATTCTCCACACATAAATGGGATGCTACCTCAGACAGAGATGTCGTGCCGGTTGCAGACGTAGCGACCTGGAAAAAAGCAAATCACGTTTTTGCCGACATGGGTGCGGTGGGATTTATCGGCTTGTCTACCATAGCCGGGCTCGGCGAGCCGGTGCAGGTGCCCGTCCAAGTCGTAACTCCCAACTTTTTCAGTTTGGTTGGAGTGCAGCCCGTCTTAGGGAGAGTCTTTCGCGCTGAGGAGAGTCACGAAG
>DATEWL010000517.1:0-3981 GCA_035258025.1 Candidatus Acidiferrum sp.
CGCGTTTGCGGCATCGGTCCATCCGTCGCCGCCACCACAAGAATCGCGCCATCCATCTGCGCTGCGCCGGTGATCATGTTCTTGATGTAGTCCGCATGACCGGGGCAATCCATGTGCGCGTAGTGCCGGTTCGGCGTTTCGTACTCCACGTGCGAAACCGCAATCGTGATTCCGCGCTCGCGCTCTTCCGGCGCGTTGTCAATCGAATCGAACGCGCGGAATTGCACTTTAGGGTTGTGCTTCGACAGCACTTTGGTAATCGCCGCCGTCAGGGTCGTCTTGCCATGGTCAATGTGACCAATCGTCCCGATGTTGCAATGCGGCTTACTGCGCTCGAATTTCTCCTTGGCCATTGCCTTCTGCTCCTCAGTCGAATTCGTAAACCGACTAAATCAAAGCCTGTTTTACTTCTCGCCCTTCTGTTTCTTGATCACTTCCTCGGCCAGCGCCGCGGGAAGTTCCGCGTAATGCGAAAAATGCATCGTGAAAGTAGCGCGGCCCTGGGTGCGGCTGCGCAAATCCGTGGCGTATCCGAACATCTGCGCCAGCGGCACTTCCACGCGAATCACGTTGCTGCCCGCGCGATTTTCCGTGCCTTGAATCGCCGAGCGCCGCGCGTTCAAATCCCCGAACACGGGGGGCATGTATTCTTCGGGAACGACAACTTCCACTTTCATGATGGGCTCAAGCAGCACCGGCTTGGCCCTCGCGCAAGCTTCCTTGAAAGCCATGGAGCCCGCGATTTTGAAAGCCATTTCCGAGCTGTCCACATCGTGATAGCTGCCATCGACCAATACCGCCGCGATGTCGACCATTGTGAAGCCCGCTAAAATCCCGTTGTCCAAAGCTTCACGAATACCGGCTTCGATCGGCGCAATAAACTCACGCGGAATCGAGCCGCCAACAACCTTGTCGATGAACAGGAACCGGTGTTCCTTGTCGAATTTCCATTTGCCGCCGGAACCGCCTGCGAATTCTTTTGCGATGGCATCCAGTTCGTCGGTGGACATCTCGTGCATGTTTTCATGCGAGGCGCTGGGCATCGGATACAAAACGATTTCGCAATGGCCGTATTGTCCGCGGCCGCCGGTCTGCTTGATGTATTTGCCTTCGGCTTCCGCTTTCTTGCGGATGGTTTCGCGATAGGCCACTTGAGGACGGCCGACATTGGCCTGCACGTTATATTCGCGCAGCATGCGGTCGACAATAATTTCAAGGTGTAACTCACCCATGCCGGAGATCAATGTTTGGCCTGTGTCCGGCTCGGTAGAGACACGGAACGTCGGATCTTCCTGCGCGAGCCTTTGCATGGCCACACCCAGCTTGTCCTGGTCGGCTTTCGTTTTTGGCTCGATGGCTACGGAAATAACCGGGGCAGGAAAATCGATCGATTCGAGGATGACTTGCTTCTGCTCGTCGCAAAGCGTGTCGCCGGTTGTAACGCTCTTCAGACCTACGCAGGCGCAGATGTCGCCGGCATACACGGCATCAATTTCTTCGCGCTTGTTGGCATGCATTTGGAGCAGGCGGCTGATGCGCTCGCGCGTGCGCTTCCCGGGATTGTAAACGTAGCTGCCCGATTGCAGCACGCCGGAATAGACGCGAATGTAGGTGACGTGTCCGACGAACGGGTCGGACATGATTTTGAACGCCAGAGCGGAAAACGGCGCGTCGTCGGAAGCACGGCGCAAAACAACTTCATCGTTCTCAGGGTTCACGCCTTCGAGCGGCGGCACGTCCACCGGAGACGGCAGGTAGTCCACGACCGCGTCAAGCAAAGGTTGAATGCCCTTGTTCTTGAAAGCCGAGCCAGCCAGCACCGGAACGATCTTCAGGAGAAGCGTCGATTTGCGAACCGACTTGCGCATCTCTTCGACGGATAGCGTACCTTCGGTCAAGTACTTGTCGATCACTTCATCGTCGTGCTCGGCAATGTAATCAACCATCTTGTTGCGATGTTCGTCGTAGAACGCTTTGTCGATAGCCGAGCCTTTCAACGCCGCGGCCACATCCGGCCGCGAATCCACGAACGCTTTGTCCCAAAGCTTCGCAACTTCAAAAATTTCAAATTTCGCGCCGAGTGTTTCCTCGAGCCATACGATGACCTTTTCTTCAATAAAATCGATGATGCCGATAAAATTCTCTTCGCGTCCGAGAGGAAACTGCAGGGGAACGGGGTGGGCACCGAGGCGCTGGCGAATCGTGCGGATGACGTGGTCAAAATCGGCGCCGGTACGGTCCATCTTGTTGACAAAACAAATGCGCGGGACGCGATATTTGTCCGCCTGACGCCAAACCGTTTCCGACTGCGGCTGCACGCCGGCGACCGAATCAAACACGCAAACCGCACCATCCAAAACGCGCAGCGAGCGCTCTACTTCAACAGTAAAATCCACGTGGCCTGGTGTATCGATAATGTTGACGCGGTATTTCTTACCAAAGCGATCCCACGAAGCCGTCGTCGCAGCGCTGGTAATCGTGATGCCGCGCTCGCGCTCCTGCTCCATCCAGTCCATGGTCGCAGTGCCTTCATCCACGGAACCGATCTTGTAGGTCACGCCGGTATAGAACAGGATGCGCTCTGTCGACGTCGTCTTACCGGCGTCAATGTGCGCCATGATCCCGATGTTCCGCGTGTCTTCGAGTTTGAAAGCCCGTCCCATGATCTGCTGCGCCGCCCCTTTGGTTTCGGTAGCCATTACAATTTCTTTTCTTTAGTCCTTGCCGATTCTCTTACCAGCGCCTACCTACCAGCGATAGTGCGCGAACGCTTTGTTCGCTTCCGCCATGCGATGGACGTCTTCCTTCTTCTTGATGGCGCCGCCGCGCGCATTGGCCGCGTCAATCAACTCATCCGCGAGCTTGTCGATCATCGTCTTGCCCGCCCGCTCGCGCGAATACTGCAAGAGCCAACGAATCGCCAGCGACTGCCGCCGGAACGGATTCACTTCCACGGGAACCTGATAGTTCGCGCCGCCGACGCGCCGCGTCTTCACTTCCAAAGTCGGCTTCACGTTCTCGATAGCCTTCTTGAAAATTTTCAAGGCGTCGTCGTTCGTCTTCTTGGCAACCTGGTCCATTGCGCCGTAAAACACGCGCTGCGCCGTCGACTTCTTGCCCTCCCACATCATCGAGCAGATAAACTTCTCCACGATGTCGCTGGCATAGACCGGGTCGGTCGCCTGTGAACGCCGGAAAACAAGTCCTTTACGTGGCATTGCTCTTTATCGCTCCTTCAGATCTCTTCACTTCACTCGCAATTTCTATTAAGCCGTTTTACTTCGCCGCAGCAGCTTTAGGCCGCTTCGCGCCGTACTTGGAGCGTCCTTGCTTGCGATTCTCCACGCCCGCGGCGTCCAAAGTTCCGCGCACGATGTGATACCGAACTCCCGGCAAATCCTTCACGCGGCCGCCGCGCACCAGCACGATCGAGTGCTCCTGCAAGTTGTGGCCAATGCCCGGAATGTAGGTGGTCACTTCCACGGAATTCGTCAAGCGCACGCGCGCCACCTTGCGCAACGCAGAGTTCGGTTTCTTCGGCGTCTGCGTGTACACGCGAATGCACACGCCGCGCTTCTCCGGACAACCGGCGAGCGCGGGCGACTTCGTCTTTACCAGAACCTTCTCACGTCCCATCCGTACGAGTTGCGAAAACGTCGGCACAGTCGTCCTCTTTATCTGTGACCACACAACGGTCAACTTTATCCGCGACCGCACAGCGGTCGACTATGTGTGACCACACCACAGTCACCACGCGCGCGCAAAATTTCTCGCGGCTCTCGCAAGGCGCGCAAACAAAAATGCGCGAGAGCACACATTTGTGCTGAAAGGTCTACTGCGAATCCGGAGATACAACCAGCAAGAAACTCCGTACGCACTCCAAGAGGCAGAACTACGCTCCTGGCTTCATTTCGGAGAGGCTTACTCGGCTTTGCGGGACAGGCGTCCCATTCCGGCCGCTCTTCTGTCCCATTCCGTCTT
>DATEWL010000518.1:0-5832 GCA_035258025.1 Candidatus Acidiferrum sp.
AGCGCCTCTTCCATTTTTTTCCGTAGCTCCGTGTTGCCCGCGAGCCGGTCCGGAGTCGGCCTTTCGTCGGCCACCAGGTCCAACGGATCCTGCTCTTGCTCTTCCGCCAGGGCGCTCGGCGTACTGCGTCGTGCGTCTTCGGTGCGTTTTTGCCGCATGCGGTCAATCGCGTAATTCGCGGCGATGCGGTAAGCCCACGTTCCGAAATTCGCGCGCGAACCAAATTGGCCGAGGTTCCGGTAAGCGCGTAAGAAAGCTTCTTGAACCACTTCCTCGGCGTCGTGCTCGTTTCCCGTCATGCGGTAAGCCAGGCGAAAAAGCTGCTGGCTGTGGCGTTCGACAAGCACTCGGAAAGCATCGCGCTCGCCCGCGAGCGTGCGCTCCACCGCGATGGCATCGCTTTCTCGGGCCGCGCTCTGGAGTGCCTCGCGGTCTTGGGTGCTACCGGCGCTTTCGCTCATCCGAATCATTAGACAGGAAACGGGCTTTGCGGTTAGGTACAGGATGTCCGAATTCGGACACTTCCGAGGCTACTTTATAAGGTGGGCCGTAAGTGCGGCAATATCATAGGGCTGGCAAGGTGCCAGCCCATCCTCCAACTGTTCCGAAACCAAACAGTCTCGTTTCTCGTTCGGGTTGTCACTGCCAAGCGGGCAGCTCGAACGCGCCGAAACTCACCGTGGTTGCCTCGAAGCTGTGAAGAAACTCTCTGAATTTCAATCTTGCAAAATAAAAAGTCTGCCGTAAGCTCGCGGCATGAGCCAAGAAAATGCAACCAGCAAACAGCCTTTGATTCGCTACGTGAACCGTCAACAGATGAGCTGGCGCGCAGTGGATGTCGAGCAGTTAATTAGCGAGGACCATCCCGCACGCGCTATCTGGACGTTGGTCGGGCGTTTGGACTTGCGCCGGTTCTACGAAAACATCGAGAGCAGCGCGGAGGAAGGCGGGCGGCCGGCGATTGATCCGCAACTGTTAATCAGCCTGTGGGTGTACGCCTACAGCCGTGGAATCGGATCGGCCCGAGAGATCGAGCGGCGGTGTGAATACGATCCAGCGTTTCAATGGTTGACGGGGATCGAACCGGTGAGCTATCACACGTTGGCGGATTTCCGGGTGGAGCAAGGGAAGGAGTTGCATCAGTTGTTCAGCGATTTGCTGGGGGTGTTGAGTGCGGAAGGCCTGATCACTCTGGAAGAAGTGATGCAAGACGGGACGAAGATTCAAGCTCAGGCGAGCGGTAAGACGTTTCGTCGCGAGAAGACTCTGCGGGAACATGTGGAGCGAGCGCGACTGCAGGTGGAGGCTTTGCGAGACCCGCTGGCGGAGCCGCCGGTGAATCGGCGCCAGCAAGCGGCGCGGGAGCGAGCGTCGCGAGAAAAGCGAGAACGGTTGGAACAGGCTTTGGTGGAACTGGAAAAGTTGCGCGAGACGAAGAAGACGGCGGAAGAAAAACGCGAGACACGCACGAGCACAAGTGATCCCGAGGCGCGTGTGATGAAGCAGGCCGGCGGCGGTTTTGCGCCGAGTTACAACGCGCAGATATCGACGGATGGAAAACACGGATTGATCGTAGCCGTGGATGTCACTCAGGCTGGGAACGACTGCCGTCAGCTGGCGCCGGCGGCGGAGCAAATCGAACAGCGGTGCGGGCGAAAACCGCTACGGATGGTGGCGGACGCAGGTTACACCAGCCGGGAAAACATCCAGGAGCTGGCCGAGAAGAACATTGATTTCGTGGGGAGCCTGGCGGACAATGCGGCCAAAGCTAGAACTAACCAACAGCGGTTTGCGGCGACGCAATTTGTGTATGAGGCTGAACAGGACCGCTACATCTGTCCTGCGGGCAAGCCGTTGCTCTACGAAGGACGTGACGAGCGCGGCGGCATCAGCTATCTCAAATATAAAGCGGCCGCGGAGGACTGCAAAAACTGCTTATTGCGAGCGGCCTGCTGCGGCGGCAATCAAAAGCACAGCCGATCGATTGTGCGCAGCAGGGAGAGTCCGGTGGTGAACGCGTTTCGGGAGAAGATGGCCACCGAGCAAGCTCAGGCTGTCTACCGCCGCCGCGGCCCCATCGCCGAGTTCGTGCATGCTTGGATTAAAAGCAAGCTGGGGCTGCGGCAGTTCCATGTACGGGGCCTTAAGAAGGTGCAGATGGAAATGCTGTGGGCTTGCCTATCCTACAACCTGCAGTTTTGGATCCGCCTAAGCAAGCTACGCACAACACCAGCCGTTAGCTGAGAGAGTAAGAGAACATCGAAGAGGATCGGGACACTCGCCGAGTAGCAACTCACGCAATCGCAATAAACCCATGCTCAACCCTCAGCCCCTTATTAATTGAGGTTTCTTCACACCTTCCTCTTTACTTCAGTACTTTTTTACTTTGCCCTTTTGCTTACTCATATCTCAGCGCTACCACCGGATCGACTCGCGCGGCCTGCCGCGACGGCAGCCAGGCGGCGAACAGCGCAATGGCCAGAAACATGGCGGAGACGCTCACAAAGGTGATGCCATCGACAGTGTTGAGCCCATAAAGCGCCCCGCGCAGTAGGTAAGAAGCTCCCGCAGCGAGAAACATTCCGACGAACAATCCGGCAAGCACGGGCCGCGTGATTTCGCCCAGCATGAGTCCAACGACGTCGCGTTTTTTCGCGCCGAGTGCCATGCGGATGCCGACTTCGCGCGTGCGGAGCACGACGATATAGCTGACCGTGCCGTAGATACCCATCAAGGCCAGGAAGAGGCCAATCAGGCCTACCGGCGTAGCAATAACGGCCGCAAGGGCGGGGAGAAAAAAAGTCGCCGTCATGCGTACCAGCTCCGAGAGCGTGTGAGACTCGGCGGTCAAGTCGGGATCAATGGAGGAGATCACCGCGCGTACCTCATGCGGGAACCGCTCCGGGTCGGACCACGTGCGAACGAGAATCGAGTAGTCTTGGGGGCGGTCGTCGGCCAACGGCACGTAGACCAACTCGGCGTCGCTGCCGTCGAACGTAGCGCCGCGCGTGTCGCCTGCGACGCCGATAACCTGGTAAGTCGGGCCGTCGGGAAGAGCTTCGTCCTTCCGGTGAAACTGTCCATCCGTTCCCAAACGCAGACTGCGACCGACGGGGTTCTCGTCGGGCCACAACTTCTTCGCGGCCGATTCGCTGAGGATGACGGAAAGCTCAGGCTGTCCAGCTTGCATTTGAAAGTTGCGGCCCAGGAGCAAGGGGATGCCGAGCGTCTGGAAGTAGCTTGCCTGCACGTAGCTAAAGCAAAGAACGGTCCTCGTATTTTGAGCTGAGGGCGTCTCCCCGTTGAGCGAGACCGCCGCTCTTCGGTAGCCATACACTGGTGGCGAAGCACTGGTGACCGCGGCCACATCCGGTAGGTCGGCTAGGCGTGTGCGAAGCTCGCGGACCAAGGCGCTCTCGCGCTCGGCGTTGTATTTCGGGTCTTCGGGAAATTGGACCGTCAAATTGACAACACGTTTGATGTCGTACCCCGTATCTACCTTCAGCGCTCGAATGCAACTGCGAATCAACATACTTCCCGCGATCATCAGCGCCAAGGCGACGGCCACCTGGGCGGCGATAAAGGTGCCGCGGAGCCGACGGCTGCGCATGGGCGAAGTCCCCGCGTTGGCCTTGAGTGCAGCGGAGAGCGCGGAGCGCGAGCTTTCGAGCGCAGGGGCGAGTCCGAACAGGATGCCGGCAGCAAGAGAAATCGTAAAGACGTAAGCAAAGATTCCGGGATCCGGACTCACGCGGAAAATCAGCGTGCCGTACTGCGCGGGGAAGGCTCCGGCGGCCACGGTCGCCAATCCCTTCATGAAGGTCCAGCTCAACATCAGTGCGACGACGCCCGCAAGCATGCCCAGCAGTGCGCTTTCCGTCAGCAGTTGGCGGACAAGGCGAAGCCGGCTGGCTCCTAGTGAGAGGCGCATGCGCAGTTCATTCTGGCGCGATGCAGCGCGGGCCAATTGCAGGCTGGCGACATTAGCGCAGGCGATGACCAGCACCATGCCGACAGCGACCATGACCAGCAGGACTGCGTACTTCAATCCGCCTGACAACCGCTCGGGCGGAAGGGGAAACGGGGACCCCGGCCAGATCAATGCCGTCGCAGGTTTTCCCCATTCGGAGTGCGGATCGTGCAGGGCGCTAAGTTGGCCGGCAAGCACGGTCATCTCCGCCCGCGCCTGCTCGATACTGACGCCGGGAGCCAGGCGGCCACGCACCAGGCAGCACAGGTTTTCGCGGTCGCGTAGTGCACCGCCGGCCGGATGGAGCAGCGGCGAAAGGCTGAGCGGCAGCCAGAAATCCGGTACAAGTAGGTGTGTGCCAACGAAGTTGCGAGGCGTAATCCCGATCACGGTAAGAGCAACGCCATTCAGCCGGATGGATTTGCCCAGCAGCGCGGGATCCCCCGCAAACCTCTTCTGCCAATAGTTTTCGCTGATGAGAACCGTGGGAGAGGCGGCCAGCTCGGAAATCTCTCCGAAGGTTCGACCGCGCAGAGGAAGGACCCCGAGAACCGAGAAGTAATTCTCGGAAACAACCATCGTGCTGGCGAATTCCTTATCGCTGATGTTTGAAGGAAGCAGCCCCAATTTCCCCGCCAGCGAGCCATCCGCAGAAGACCGCCGACTCTCGCTGTTACCAGCGTCAGAGAGGGTTAGGAACTCATTTCCGCTATCGGCGATTAGGCCGCTGAAGGAATGAAGGCGATCTCGATAAGTTTCGTAATCGGGATAACTGAAATAAGAATCGGCAGCGCCCGAATGGAGGATCAGGGCAAGGTTAACCATTTCGCTAGAATCGCGAGCGTCTAGCGACCGGTCCAGAAATGCTTTGTAAGCTGTAAACGCTGCGGTGTTGACCCCAATCCCTAACGCGAGCGTCAGAATCGCCACGGCCGTGAATCCAGGACTCTTGCCGAGCATCCGCATGCCGAAGCGCAAGTCCTCGTACAAATCTTCCACCCAGCGCCAGCCCCAGACGTCTCGTGCCAGCTCTTTTACCAGTCCCACATTGCCGAATTCTCGCCGGGCACCGGTCTGCGCTTCGTTCTGCGATGCTCCTCTTTCGATGCGTTCCGTTTCCGCCATTTGCAAATGGTGCTGGATTTCTTTTTCCAACTCGTCGCTTTGCTTGCGCCAGTTCCACCAGTGCTTCATGGTTGGTTCTCCTTCTTCGCCGGATTCAGCACTCCCGCGATCGCGTCCGTGATCTGTTCCCACCGCGTGCGTTCTTGCGTTAGCCGCTTCCTGCCCGCCGCCGTCAGCTTGTAGACCTTCACGTCTTGTTTGTTTTCCGAGACTTTCCATTCCGCGCCGATCCATTTTTTCTTTTCGAGCCGGTGAAGAGCCGGGTAGAGCGACCCGGCATCGACTTGAAGCAGCTCGCCCGAGTTCGCGCGAATGGCCTGAGCAACGCCGTAGCCGTGCCGTGGGCCCCACATCAGTGTCTGCAGAATCAGGAGGTCCAGCGTCCCTTGTAGAAGTTCCATCCGGTTTTGGTACGGCACAAATTTCTCCTCTGGCAGTATGGCTATAGAACGCCTATACCCTACCATATAGACCTTCTATATCCCAGGGCGTTCGATCTCAATCGGATGCTGCCTTGGGCTTCCCTGCAGACACTTCGGCTGCGCAACTTACGGTATGATGGAGTCGAAAGCGCACCGCCCATACGCGATCCGCATATCTGCCAGGTCCTTGGAAAGTCTGATCGGGCGAGACTCGAATAACGCCCAAGGAGAGACGGTTTGATTCCACGTTATACCCGCAAGGAAATGGGCCAAGTCTGGAGCGACGCGAATCGCTTCGCGAAGTGGCTTGACGTC
>DATEWL010000519.1:0-2437 GCA_035258025.1 Candidatus Acidiferrum sp.
CGGGCGCAGTCGGCTGGGGACGCCTCTCTCCGCATCCAGCGACGCTCGAAGCCGTCTCCGACGCGAAACGCCGTGTCATCCCCACTAGCGTCGCTCCCATCACCTTCTTCGTGCGCGAAGAAGCCGAGTGGATGATCCCGCGCCGGGAAGCCGGCGAAGCCGAAGTCACAGGCCTCAGCTCCGATGCTGCTGCCATCCTCCAGTTTTTGCGTCAGCGGGGCGCTTCGTTCTTCGCGGACATCGTACGCGGCGTCGGTAAATTAAAGTCGGAAGTAGAATCTGCACTCTGGGAACTCGTCGCTGCCGGTCTGCTCACGGCAGACGGTTTCGACAACTTGCGTGCCCTGATCGATCCCAAGCGCCGCTCCGGGCAGGGAATCGGACGAACCTCGCGTCCACGACACAGCGCCGGCCGTTGGTCGCTGCTCTTTTCCGGCGACGCCCACGATCGCACTCGCGCCCTCGAAGCCACCTGCTGGATGCTTCTGCGCCGCTACGGAATCGTCTTCCGCGAACTCCTCACGCGCGAAACGAATCTCCCCAAGTGGCGCGAGCTGCTAATCACTCTCCGCCGCCTCGAAGACCGCGGCGAGGTTCGGGGCGGCCGTTTTGTAAGCGGCTTCATCGGGGAGCAATTTGCTCTCAGCATGGCCGTCGACTCATTGCGTGCGCAGCGCAATCAGCAGCCCACCGGCGAACTCGTCACCATTTCCGCGGCCGACCCACTGAATCTCGTCGGTATCGTTGTTCCGGGCGAACGCGTCGCCACCAACTCCGGCAAGCTCGTCGCATTTCGCGACGGCTTGGCCGTCGATCCCGCCGAACATGCAACCGTTATTCGAATGCCCCTCGCCCGCTGAGATTTACCGCGCGTTTTCATAGGTGTTTTGCAGCGTAAAGGTTTAGTTCGTACCATTCCTCTCAGCCCCGATTCCATCCCAGCGGAAACAAGAGCAGGAATACGGGTTGACTCTGCCTTCATCAGAAGGCACGATTTAATTGCTGAGACGATCCCTCCACTCCCTGGTCCTGGTTGGATTTACATCCAATTTCTAGTGGGGCCGCCTATGATCAAGAAAACGCTCCGGGCATTTTCCCTGTTGTGTTTCAGTCTTCTCCTTGCGGTTTCCGCACTCGCACAGTGCAAAGCCCGTCTCTGCCAGGGCCTGCAAAACATTCTCGACGCCGCGGTCACGGACTTTCGAAAATATCGCGCGAACAGCGCCGTCGTTTCGGCCCTCTCGACCGAAGGAGCCAAGGTCCCCTGCCAAATGTCGACTTGGGCGAACAATGTGCCCATGTATATCTGCTTTGCGCAAATTCCGTATGCAAGCGCGGAAAGCTGGTACGCAAACGCGCTCGATTCCCTGCGAATTCTTCAGCCATCCTGGCAGTTCAAGATTGACTCGCCGGTTACTGACCATTTTGTCGACGCCGGCCCTCCGGATTGTTCGGTTCCGGCCACCGACGGACCGTACGTGGGCCATTGTCCGCTCCATCTGCAAATCACAAAGCAAACGGATGGGACGGCGAAGGTTTATCTTTGGGTTAGTTCGCTCTCTTCGTTCTATCTGGTCAACCGTCCTCCGGGTCCTCCGCCAAAAGCCGCCGCGGCCCCCATTGCCACTGGCTGCGACGAACTGTGCCTTGGCCTTAAGAAGGCGTTCGAGGCTCGTGCGAGCGGCTTTGAAGGGATACGTGCTGCCAATCCAAGTGGCGGAGTGTCGGAGGCCACAGTGAAACTCGCGGGGGCTGCGGAGTGCGCTGTGGGCACGACCTCAAAGTCTCACTCCAATGAGCTCGGGACGCAGTTTGTGTGTTATTGGCCGGAGACTTCCGCTTCTGCCGCCGACTCAAGATTCCGCGATCTGGTCTCACGCCTCCAGATTTTGGCGCCCTCAAATTGGTCCATCCGACAGGATGATCAAGCGGAGGAACTCACTGGCGTCAAGGTCAAGGCCTGGTGCGCCGTTGCCGCTGACAACAAACAAGAAATGTGCATTTACACTTCAGGGGAATCTGTAGGCCTGCACATCCAAACGTGGAAGTAATCCATATTTAATAATCACAAAACCCGCGCAGTCCGCGTCGGGTCGCACTCGAAGCAAAATTCTTCAAGCACAAGAAGACCTAGCCGCAAGCGAGCGCTTCAAGGACGCTCGCTGCAGGCAAGCCCACTGTTACGCTGATTTTGCCAACTGGCCCAATTCACGCATCTTTCGGTCATCCACTTTTACCGCCGCCGCCGCGACGTTTTCTTCCAGGTGTTTCACATTTGACGTCCCCGGAATTGGCAGCATCACCGGCGAACGCCACAACAGCCACGCCAGCGCCAACTGAGAAGTCGTAATCTTAAGCTCATCGGCCGTTCGCGCCAGCTTGCCGCCCGGAGCCGCCAATTCGCCGGCTCCCAGCGGGAACCAGGGAATGAAACCAA
>DATEWL010000520.1:0-4943 GCA_035258025.1 Candidatus Acidiferrum sp.
GGATGGCAAGCCTATAGAGAAAGGCGCCGAAGTGGTGATCGAACGCTATGACAAGGGGATTGCCTACGTGAAAAAGTGGGAAGAGTTCACGAAGTGAAAAGTTTAGCGGACTGATGAACGATTCCAACAGTCCGGCCAGATGCAGGAAAGGGAGGTCTTTATGTTCGGGTTGCCAATGGACGTAGTTGTCGGCGCAGGGTTACTCGTTCTCTTGGTCATTTTTGCGATGACGGTCATCGCCAGAATGTATCGAAAGGCGGGTCCGAATGAGGCCCTGATTGTGTACGGGATGGGCGGCACGCACGTGTATAGCGGAAGGGGCGCGATCATTTTTCCGATGGTGCAGACCTGCCGGGATCTTTCGCTGGAGTTGATGTCGTTTGACGTGGCTCCGCAGCAGAGCCTTTACACCAACCAAGGCGTCGCCGTTACCGTGGAAGCCGTGGCGCAGATCAAGGTGAAGTCGGACAAGGAATCCATCCTAACAGCGGCCGAGCAGTTTTTGAGCAAGCGGCCGGAACAGCGTGAATCACTGATTCGGCTGGTGATGGAAGGCCATCTCCGGGGAATCATCGGGCAGCTTACGGTTGAGCAGATCGTCAAAGAACCGGAAATGGTTGGCGACCGGATGCGCTCGACGTGTGCGGATGACATGAGCAAGATGGGGCTCGAAGTCGTGAGCTTCACGATTAAAGAAGTGCGCGACAAGAACGAGTACATCACCAACATGGGGCGGCCGGACATCGCGCGCATCAAGCGCGATGCCGAAGTGGCCGCTGCCGAAGCCGACCGCGACATCGCCATCAAGCGCGCCGAAGCGACACGAGCCGCGGCCGTTGCGAAAGCACAAGCTGATCAGGAACGCGTGGCTGCAGAGACTGCTTCGATGGCCAAACAGTCCGAAGCTCAGCGCGACTTGGACATCAAGAAAGCCAGCTACCTGGAGATGACCAAGAAAGCGCAGGCCACCGCCGATAAAGCGTATGAGATCGAGACCAACGTCATGCAGCAGCAAGTGGTCGCCGAAGCGGTCAAAGTGCAGCAGGTCGAGCGCGAAGCGCAGGTCAAGGTACAGGAAGCCGAGATCGCGCGTCGCGAACGCGAACTGATCGCCACCGTGCTGAAACAAGCGGAAATCGAGCGCCAGCGCATCGAAACGCTCGCCAATGCGGAACGCCAGCGATTGATGAGCGAAGCCGAAGGCCGCGCTTCTGCCATTCGTGCGCAAGGTGAAGCCGAGGCCGAAATCATATTCAAGAAAGGCGAAGCGGAAGCCAAAGCCATGAACGTCAAGGCGGAAGCTTTCCAGGAGTACAACCAGGCCGCCGTGGTGGACAAACTCATCAGTAGTTTGCCGGAGGTTGTGCGCGCGCTCTCCGAGCCGCTCAGCAAAGTGGATAAAGTCACCATCGTCTCGACGGGCAATGGCGACGCGGCTGGCGCTTACAAGCTGACCGGCGACATCACGAAGATTGCCGCGCAAGTGCCGGCGCTCTTCGAAGCGCTCTCCGGCATGCAGATGTCGGAGCTGCTCAGCAAAGTGCGCATGATCGGCGATAAGGCGCCGAAGCCGGAGAAACCAGCAGCACCCGCGCCCAAAGCGTAACGTTTGCTTCCGTCATCGGTGGGCTCGAAGGAGCCCACCGGGACGCTCGATGGCAGTTGGGGGACGGCCATGACGTGGAAAGATGAACTCCTGATGTTGTGGATCTTTTGCGCCGTAGTGATTACCTTCGCCGCCCGCCATTTTTTTGGAGGCGCGGTTTACCTGGTGGAGCAATTGGCGGCCTTCAGCCTTGCTTATATGCCCGGCCTCTCGCGCGTGCTGATTGGGCACTTGCGTTAAACGGGTTTTGCTCCGCACCGAGCTTTGCTGGGCAGGATGTAGTTTTGATTTTTATTTCGTTGTTGGCAGCAAGAATTTTCGGCCGTTTGAAAGGAGAAATGTCATGGGACTTTTAGAAAGAGTGAGCACGTTAATCCGGGCCAATCTGAACGACATGATCGATCGTGCGGAAGACCCGGAGAAAATGATCAAGCAGGTGATGATGGACATGGAGAATCAGTACCTCCAGGTCAAAACGCAGGTGGCGGTCTCGATCGCCGATCAGCACATGCTCGAAAAGAAGCTTCGTGAAAACGAAGATTCGGGGAAGGACTGGATGCGCAAAGCGGAAATTGCCGTCGACAAAGCGCAAGACGATCTGGCGCGCGCGGCGCTGGACAGGTTCCACACATCGCAGCGGCTGACACTAAGCTACCGCGAACAGGTAGACGACCAGAGAGCGCAGGTCGAGGCGCTGAAGAGCGCGCTGCGAAAGCTCGAGCAGAAGCTCGACGAAGCGAAATCCAAACGTGATTTGCTATTGGCACGCCATCGCCGCAGCGTGGCTCTTGGCAAAGCGGCGCGCGCGGGTACAGCTCTCGGCGACAACTCGAAGAACGCCACGTTTGACCGCTTGAAGGATCGCGTGCACCAGACCGAAGCGGTAGCGACGGCAGAGGTCGAGCTGATTACCGACGACATGGGTGAGAAGTTGGTGCGCCTCGACCGCGACAACGAAGTAGAGCGTTTGCTGAATGACCTAAAGTCGCGCCGCGGCCTCCCGGGGTAAGGCGAATTTGCGAACCGCGATGATCTCTACAGCGATTACCGCAGTCCCGATTTGCTTACATGGTAGGTTAATCCGAAGAAGAGAAAATTAATTACACCAGGAATCAGGTATGCGGGGAGTCGCGGGAGCCGATTGACCTTCTCCAGAACCCTGCCGACAATAGCGCTCCATGCAGCTGCAACCGCAAAAACACCAAGGTCCGGGATGAGTACGAGGCAGCTTACGAACCCGGCTAACAACGAAGGGCGCATTACGCCGAGGAGTGTTCCCTTGCCGTCGAAGACTACTTTCGCGAGGATATGACAAAGACTGAGCTGGCCGACTACGATCAATCCCAGATAGACCCAGCTGAAGATAAATCCCAGCAGTATTCCCAATGCAATTGTTTCCAAGGATGCTGCCGGACGTCTCAGCATGGATGGGAGCGCGCTCATCAGGAATATTGTGGCTGCGCTAATTGCACAAAACACAGCTCCGTAAGCGATAGCATTTGGATCGCATGCCGCGCGCCGAATCGCAATGCCCTTTAATAGTGCAATTTCGAAACCCATGCGCACATAGTGTCCAGGTGCAAACCCACCGGTGTTAGACCATGCCTCTTCACGCGCCGGGGCCGATGCCACTCCGTAGCACTTATGCGACAGGTCGTATTCTATCCCGCACAATGGGCATTGCATCGAAGCTCCAAATCCAGAATGTGTCTGCAGACTTTATTATGCCCGCCGCGTCTACATCCTAAGGAAACATCTGCTCCCCTAGGTTCGTATAGGTGATGTGTGTCCTAAAGTGCGAGAATGTTGCCAATGAATCCCTGGATGATTGCTGCCCCAACTACTCTGGCAGCCGCGGCCACCGGTCTGGTTGCCTGCGGAGCGGTCTATCCTCGTTCGCAGCTCTTTGGCTCGACGATTTGCCGCACAAATTCGCCGCACAAACTTGCGCTCACGTTTGACGACGGGCCTAATCCAGCCATCACGCCAAAGCTGCTCGATCTGCTGGATCGCTTTAAAGCGCGCGCGACTTTTTTTGTTATCGGAAAGCACGCGCGTGAGTGCCCGGACCTTCTTAAGGAGACGGCCGCGCGGGGACACGTCATCGGCAATCATACGGACGCGCATCCCAATCTTTTCTGGCTCAAGCCGGATCAGATTACGGTCGAGATTCGTTGCTGCAATTTTTCCATAGTCGCGGCCACCGGCGCTCCCCCGCGCTGGTTCCGGCCGCCTTTTGGATTTCGCAACCCGTGGGTGGTCCCCACTGCACGTGAATTAAAGCAGCGCCTCGTCATGTGGACGCTGATTCCGGGCGATTGGCGCGCTACGTCTTCGGAATGGCTTATTCCGCGCATGGAGCCAATCGCCGCTCGTGCGAAGCGCAATTTGAACGCAGCGGGCGCTGCAGACGGCGCGGCCAGCACAGGCGACATTCTCTGCCTGCACGATGGTTCGCACCGTCAGCTAAACGCCGACCGTTTGCCGACGCTCGCGGCTCTTGAACATTGGCTGCCACGTTGGCGTGACCTCGGCCTGGAATTTGTTACAATCGATGACGGGGTGAGTGCACCCGCCACTTAGCCATGGACGAACGCGCCTTTTACACAGAAAAAGAAGAAACCAGGAAGATCAAGCTCGTCTGCCCGAGCTGCCGCGGCGAATTCGAGTTTCCCGTGCGCTGGAAGGTCTCGCGAAAGAAAAGGGAACTGCCGCGAGGCGCAGGCGAAGAAGACCGCAGAAAGTTCGCAAAGGCTACTTCCTTTATGGTCAGGCTCGACGATCTCGTAGCTTGTTACAAATGCCGCAAGCGCTTTGAGCTTACGGGGCAATCCACGGTGCTGATCAACGATAATCTCGGCGATCCCAACGCCGATCCTGAGAATTTCGGCAACCGTTGACTTTTTCTCGAACCGCTGACCACGAACTGCTCTCTTCTGAAATCTAAATGTCGGGGTACAAGTCAAAAAATGCAGCGACGGATTCGTGGAACGTCGCTTCGATCTCCTCTTTGCTGCCTGAAATCAAGTGCATGGAAATGCGCGCCGTCCGTCCATTCTTCAGCACCACCGTCGCATCCTTGACCTCTCCCAACTCTTCCTCGGGCAACAACCTCATCCCATAAATCAACGCCAGCTTCGCCATTCGTAGCTCCTTTTTCGTTGCCGGGTGCCAAGAGCCTACTCACTCCGTTGTGACTCGTCAAATTTGTCGGCGACATCCGCCACGTGTAGCTTCTTTCTTGCGGCATCTAATGGAAGGACTCCAGTTGCGTTGACTGGTTTTGCGCGCGGTCTCGGATTTAGAAGCCCCAAGTACTTTTGAATCCACGGTTTCC
>DATEWL010000521.1:0-2540 GCA_035258025.1 Candidatus Acidiferrum sp.
CGAGTAGTTCCTCGCTTCGCGCGGCGATCACACCTTGCTGGGCGGCAACCAGGTCGGGGCGAGTGCGCATGGCCAGCGCTCTCAAGTCTTCGAGACCGGCGTGGACAGGCTGGTAATCGAGCTTGCCATCAACATCGAACATGTCGGGTACGGACTCGAAACCGACGAGCTGCCGAAGGGCCGCGATGGCCTGAACCTTTGCGAGGACCGCCGAGGAGTAATCCGTCTGAAATTGCAGAAGCTGGAGTTTGATTTTAAGGAAGTCACCTTCGCTCATATCTCCGGCTTTGTAGCGCGCCTCGCTGATGTCGACGGTCTTCTGGAAACTTTCCAGGTCCTGCTTAGCAAAATCGATGGTGGACTGCGCGAGGACGACGTCGATGAACTGCTGCGAAACGTTGAAAACGAGCTGGCGTTCGTTATCGGCGACCTGCGAGCGTGTGATGGTGGTTTGATCCTTTGCCGCTTGCAGGCGGTGCTGGCGTTTCTTGCCGCGTTCAAAGGTGTAGCCGATGCCTAGATCGAATTGCGACTGGGTGTTGATGTAATCGGCGTCAAATTTGCTGGGTTGAAAGATGGGCAAGAATTGAGCGTCCCAGGAAAGGACGGGATTGGGACGGAGATTGGCGGTGATTTCCTGCGCCTGGTTTTGCAGAATTGTGGTGCGAGCCGCTTGGAGAGCGTGGTTGTGCTGGAGGGCGAGACGGATGGCCTCGTCGATCGTGATGCGCGCAGACGGAGATTGCGGGGCTGCCGAAGGCGGGAGCAAAGGGGAAACCGGGGCAGTCGGGGGATTCTGCTGCGCCATCAAGCAGACAGGCAACGCCAAAAGCGCGGCGGCCCATGCCATTCCTTGTCTCATGTTGGTACTCCTCTACGGTCCCATGTGAAAGGGACAATTCGATACAGTTTTGGTGGAACAAACGAAATGGAGAAAACGCGGAGAACTACAGAGCCGGAGGCGCCCGAGGAGAGGTGAAACGCTGAATTTCTACAGAAGGAGAGAGAATAGTGGCGAAAACTTCGAGCCGGTTCACGACGGGAACTACGGCCAGGTCGAGAGTCGGAGTAATAACCGCAGAACCCGCTGTCGAACAAAGCTGACAGGGATGCGAACCGCTAGGCGCCGAATTCAGATCGGCACAAAAGTGGAACTGCGCCGCCAGGAAGATGATTCCGAGCAGCAAAGCGCAGACACACGTCCTTTTGGGATTAGCGGGCATCTTTCTACTAAGACGAAGCTTAGGCCGGAATGGTTGCGGGGTCAAGCAACGGATATGGGGAGGGGTCAACTTTCTGCATCCTTACCGCAGGCTCGAACGTCAAAGGTGCTAGGCTAGTGTAGGGTCATGCAACCAGGTAGAACTATATTCGGACGTGCGATGGCGCGACGAGCGCTAGCAGTGTTGGCGTGCGCCGTCCTGCTGTATTTCGCGGCTGGCGGCAGCCTTCTTCACCAACATACGGGAGGTCCTGAAACCGCCTGCCACATTTGCCAGTCATTGCACATGCCCGTGCTGGCCGCGGCTGCGCTTGATCTCGTTGCCGCTCCCGAGCTGATCGCCCGATATACTTCGCTCCCGCAGCATGCTGCGCCGAGCAATTCTTTTTCTCTGCACCGCGCTTCTCGAGCGCCTCCTTCCGCGTAATTCCCATCTCCCGCTAGTGAATTGCACAAATAAGCGCTGACCTTCAGCGGGCCAGCGCTACCGCCATTTTTCCAGGCGGCCTCTATCCACAAGAAAAACATAACCCGCAAAGGGATGGAGAAAAAATGTTGAAGCGTTTCGGGAGTTACTCGATTTTAGCAGTCGTGTTGTTGTTTTCAGCGGCGGCCAGTTGGGCGCAATTGGGGAATTCGGGATCGATTGAAGGTGTGGTGAAGGATCAGTCTGGCGCCTCAGTACCAGGCGCAAAGGTGGAGATCGGCAATCCGGTTAGCAGCTTTCACCGCGAAACGACCACGGACAGCGACGGCAGCTTTCGCTTCACGAACGTGCCGTTTAACCCATACCACCTAGTTGTTACAGCCACGGGCTTTGGTTCCGCCTCTCAGGACGTGGACGTGCGTTCGACAGTTCCGGTATCCATTCCAATTGCCTTGAAGGTCGGTTCGACGGCGACGACCGTTGTGGTCGAGGCAAACGGCGGCGACCTGGTTGAAAACGATTCCACATTTCACACCGACGTGGACCAAGGGATCATCGCTCGTCTTCCGGTGGAGAGCCAGTCATCATCGTTTACATCGATCGCAACCCTGGTTTCGCCGGGCGTTGCCGCAGACTCCAACGGCTTGATGCACGGTCTGGGGGACCATGCGGAGAATTCCGTCTCGCTCGATGGGCAACCAATCACAGACCAATTCAGCAAAGTGTTCTCGAACCAACTTCCTTCCGACGCGATTCAATCGATGGAAATCATCTCCGGCGCCCCACCTGCGGAATTTGGCGATAAGACGAGTCTGGTGATCAAGGCGACGACCAAATCTGGGCTGGGAGTGACCAAGCCAACGGGCAGCGTATATGCCGACTATGGCAGCT
>DATEWL010000522.1:0-15007 GCA_035258025.1 Candidatus Acidiferrum sp.
CGCGTTTGATGATGCGACCCATGAAAACGACCATGACATTCAGCTCCAAAAGATTCGGGAAGGGAGAATAGAAGTTGGCAAGACATCGTGAAGCAGTGTGCCGCCTGTGCCGCCGGGAAGGCCAGAAGCTGTTCTTAAAAGGTCTGCGGTGCTTTACCGAGAAGTGCGCGATTGAGAAGCGCAACTTCGTTCCGGGACAGCACGGACAGTCGCGGCGCCCCAAAGTCGCCGGTTACGGCTTGCAGTTGCGCGAGAAGCAGAAGGTCAAGCGCACGTATGGGTTGCTCGAAAGGCAATTCCGCACCTATTTCGAGAAGGCTGTGCGAGCCAAGGGTCCGACGGGCGAAAACCTGATCATCACGCTCGAGCGGCGTCTGGACAACGTGGTATGGCGCGCAGGATTGGCGTCATCCCGTTCGCAGGCGCGGCAGCTCGTGCTGCATGGCCACGTTCGCGTGAACGGGAAGAAGGTCAACATTCCTTCGTATCTCGTGATCGTGGGCGAAGAAGTGGCCATCAAGGAAAAGATGCACCAGAACGCGATGGTGCTCGAAGCGCGCAACGTGGCGCAGAGCCAAAGTGCGGTGCCGTGGCTCGAGCAGGATCGCGAGCAGTTCAAGGCCAAGGTCGTGGCGTTGCCGAAGCGCGAAGATGTGCAGACGCCGCCGATCAACGAGCAGCTCATCGTCGAGTTGTACTCGAAGTAAGCCGCGGTCGGCCTCGATAGGCCGCACCTAACAGGCTCCGCGCCCGGCGGTACCGGGCAAGCAGTTTGGTTTTAGGTGGCCGATAGCTCGGCTGCCAGAAGGAAGGAACACGATGTGGAAGGGTTTTCAAAAGCCGAAGCGCCTAGCATCTGAGCTGGAGTCTTTGACCGAGAAGTACGGGCGGTTTTCCGCGCAGCCGTTTGAGCGCGGATGGGGAACAACGGTTGGAAACGGGTTGCGCCGCGCGTTGCTGAGCTCGATTGAAGGCGCTGCGATCACCGCCGTGAAGATCGAGGGAGTGCTGCACGAATTCTCCTCGATTCCCGGCGTAGTGGAAGATGCGACGGACATTATCCTGAACTTGAAGCAAGTGCCCATCAAGCTGAACACCGATCTGCCGAAGACGATTTTCTTCAACGTCGAACATCCGGGGCCGGTGACGTCGGCGCAAATCGAGGAAGACGCGGACTTCGCGGTGCTCGATAAGAGCGTGTATATCGCGACGGTCAGCGAAGGCGGCAAGCTGCAAATCGAGATGCGCGTCAAGAACGGCCGCGGCTATGTGGCTGCGGACCGCAACTACGATGAAGACTTGCCGATTGGCTACATTCCGGTCGACTCGGTTCACTCGCCGGTGCGCAAGGTCAACTACGCCGTGGAAGCGGCACGTCTCGGCCAGATGACGGACTACGAGAAGCTGATGATCGAAGTCTGGACCAACGGCGCGATCACGCCGCAGGATTCGATCGGATTGGCCGCGAAGCTGGTGAAGGACCATATGAGCATCTTCATCAACTTTGAAGAGCCGACGGAGATGGCTGAGCTGCCGCAGGAAATCGCCAACGATCCGCGCCTCGAGCATCTGGACCGTTCCGTCGAAGAGCTGGAACTTTCCGTGCGCTCCTACAACTGCTTGAAGAACGCAAACATCCAGACGATCCGCGAACTCGTGCAAAAGAGCGAGAACGAAATGCTGAAGACCAAGAACTTCGGCAGAAAGTCGCTCAACGAGATCAAGGATATACTGACCAAGATGGGCCTCAGCCTGGGAATGAAATTCGACGAGCACGGCCGGATCATCTGGCCGCCGCTGCCGAGCCAGACGGCACCGCCGCCTAGCGAAGATACGGTCGGACTGTAAGCACAGTTCAGGGTTCAAATTGAAGAGTTCAAAAGGCTCCTCAACTTTTGGACCTGCACAAAAAAATTTTCACAGCCTGCTTGAATGAGCAGGCCGTCTTCAGATAGCTGAAGCTAAAGGGATAGACGATGCGGCATCGCAATTCAGGATCAAAACTTGGACGCAACCCGTCGCACCGTCGCGCGACACTGCGTAACCTCGTCACCAACTTGTTCGAGCACGGCCGGATAACCACCACGCTGACGCGCGCAAAAGCGACGCGGCCCGTGGCGGAGAAGATGATCACGCTGGGCAAGCGCGACACGCTGCAATCGCGGCGCCAAGCGGCGGCGTACATCATGACGCCCGCCGTCACCGCGAAGCTCTTCGGCGAAATCGCGCCGAAATTCGCGGACCGCGCCGGGGGCTATACGCGCATCATTCACGCGGGCATCCGCGTCGGTGACGGTGCGAAGGTCGCCATCCTCGAGATCGTCGGCTACGAGCTGAAGAAAAAAGAAAAGAAAGAAAAAACCAAGAAAGAAGAACCGGCGGCCGCCGCCAGCTAATACGCTCCAGTTTCGGCGTAATCACTGCCTCCATCTCGCCCGTTGCGGAAATCCGCAGCGGGCGATTTGCATTTGGAGGCCCGGCTGTGCGGCCCCCGTTACTGAAGAAGTGGCATTTGCCCTGTTTACCAACAGTGGGATCAAAATGCCTGAGCTATGCAGAGCGAGATTTCTTCCAGTTCAAAGCAGGCAGGTCAGAGTTGGCGACGCGGCGCAGATAAGCGGTTGCGTGGGCTGCTGCCCGGTCTTTTCCCTGTTCGATATCATCCACGGCCTCGGAGGGAGCAATCCAGCTCTTTGCGCTTACGTTGTAGACAGAGGCGTGCACTCCAAGAGCGCTCTGCTCTGAGAATAACCTCAGGTGTTCCCCCGCTATTTTGACTTCGGCCCAGACACCTTGATCCAACATAAAAGGCCCTCAGAGCGATTTCTTTTCGGCGCGGACGGTGAACTCAGTTTCCGATTACGCGCCTAACCTGGAGTTTGCGAGGCATTAGTGTGGTTATCCAGTGCGGTCAGAACCCACTTCTGCAATATCTCTCGACAGTGAGGCTTTATCTCGCGAAACAGGAGACCCAGGCCCGAGGGTTTGACGTAGAGAACTGATGCTTCAGCCTCGAAATCCTCTTCTGAGTGATGGATTTTAAGCAAAACAACGTGCTGGATCTCAAACGAAACCGAGGTTTCTAGGAAACACCCGCGCAAGCTAAGCTCTGTCACGCGTGCAGGGACAAAAGCAGTGGCGGAGCCTTTAGGAGCGATTTCGGCACTGGCGCTGAACGCAAATCTTAACCCGCGATGCTCTTCGTGCATCCTTCAAGACTATTTCATTGAAAAACTAGTGTCGAGTCGCTTGACGAGCGACAGACACGAATTGCCTACTACAGGTATTAGAAACACCGGGGATGTCAGGTTACTCGGCTTAGCTGGAGTTAGCACAGAAGCGAAGTTGGCGTCGGAGATGTCTTGCCGCCGGTTCTTGCTCGGTGCCTGGCTAACGCGGAAACAAGTGACATTAGGCGATCGCGGAACCGTCGGTTTGTGGATGGGAGCGAAGCTGCTTGGCAATTCAACTGGCGTAGTCTTTGAAACGGTCGAGCGCCATTGGGGTATATTGGCCGACCTCGACGAGGTAGCCGTCGGGATCACGCATATAGCAACGCCATTCCCAGCCGTGATTCTCCAGCGGCTCGGTAAGGAAGAACGCTCCTTTGTCGCGCCATTCTTTGTAGCAGGCCCAGATGTCGGCGACGCGTAGGTTAAGGAAGCTATGCACTCTGTTGAGATCCGAAGGGGTTTCGAGGAGAACTTCTGGCTTGTCGGGAGTCGGACCACCACCGGAATTGAGAATGATCCAGCTGTTAGCCAGCTTGATGTAGCAGGGATTTTCCGGCTTGATCACTTTCCCGCCAAGAATTCGTACGTAGAAGTCCTTCGATTTTTCCTGATCCTTCACGGTGAAGAAATGCGTGACGAAGAAGCCTTCGTGTGCAATCGGTGCATCAGGCAGATTCATGCGGCGCCTCCCGTTGTCGATAGTAGGATGCGGCAGGAATCGCCTTGGGTTTAAAGCTACCCATTCGTTTACTGGCGCCCCTCCCAGTAGCCAATCCCGCCTGAACCCGTACGGCTTACCGGGCATTTAAACTTCCGGTGTGGCAGAGTTTGTTCGTGAACACCGATGTCGCGGGGCAGGGCGACAGCAGGATGGCTCAGGTGCGACCCCTGCGGAGGGACTTTTTCGCAAGAAAACTGGTAAGCTGAAAGCCGTATGATTTCACTCCGCTTGCGATCTGTGACGGCGACCGCGCTTTCTTTGTGGCTGGGTGTTCTGGCGTGTGTTTTAGGCTGTGCGAAGCCATCTGCTGCGTCTCCTTCGGCGCCGGAAACACAAGTCTCCGGACTGAGCGCAGCGCCGTGCCCTGACCGTGGTGGTAACGCTGGGGAACCCTGCTGCCGTCAAGGCCACAACCCGGCCGACGGCTCAGAAAAGAACAAGCACCGCTCGATTTCGTGCTGTCCATCTGAAACTGCGCTAATTCAAAAACAAAATGTAGTTCCACCTGCATCGGCTCATTTTTACGTTGCGGTGTTGATGCTTCCGAACTTCCACCCGTCCAATTTTGTCTCTGCGAATCCAAGCGCAAGCCCTTCGACTCTTTGGCACTCGGGTCGAGCTATTCTTCTTCAAGTGCATGTTCTCCGCATTTAGAAATTAGTCGAGCAACCCACAAAGTTTTTCGCGCGGATGGCTTTGTCCGCTCACCTACAACTCTTTCCACTTCTAAAGGAGAAGACTATGAAAACGTTGAAAGTAATATTGTTGGTGGCTGTTATCGCCCTTGGAGTAGCAGGAACAGCGAAGGCGGCGCAGGCGAACTGTTGCTCTTCCGCGGACTGCTGCGCCTCTTGCTCCGGCTGTAAGTAAGAGCAAATAAGCGAGAGCAGGGGCGTGGACGAGTCGTCTACGCCCCTGTTTCTTTTGCGGCTAGTGATGGCCCTGGCTCGTTGCTGCGTCGCAGGCCGGTTCCCGTTCAATGCTGCAAACATATTGAATTGCTTCAGAGTTGTCCGTTAGAACGAAGCCGCCGGCAATCAGTAGACACTGCGCGAATGATCTTGATCTAAGTTCGTCGGATACTGGCGGGTGCGCGGGATGGGACGCTTAAGCCAACCGACGCGTTCCCAAGGGCGGCGGACCGTCAAAATCTAAGCTGAGGGCGATGGTTCGAGACGATCTGCAGGGCATCTTGAAATCTCGCCGTCCTCACGTTCTGTTGAATCTGTTTCCGGTGCACCAGCCCGTACTGCAGCTTCGCGTCAGCCTCCGCAAGGTTCACCTCGCCCGCCAGGATCCGGCGATGAAAGCTTCTAAAGTCTGGCGCGTCCAGGCTCGCGTCAACGGCCGTGCCCGCCGCGGCAGCCAGTGACAGGAAGACCATCGCGTAGAATATGTGCATCACTTGGCGCATCAAGAAGAACCGGGCAAGTCTGTACTCGCCGGCGGACTCTCCGAAATATTTCTGCAGATAGACTTGTTCGTCCGCCTCACTGTTGACAGCAAAATTCGCCCCCACTGCCAAGTCAACGTAGCGGTCGTTCAAAAACGCGGCTTCCCAATCGACGAGCCAGACGCGATCTCCGTCGAACAGGATGTTCTCCGGCTTCAGATCGTTGTGGCTTGACACCCAGTTGGACTCATCGTGGCGCGGGTAGACGCGCGCTACTCGCGAGTAGAGCTCAGACAGTTCCCTGGTCAGGCTCTCCGGCAGACTTTTCGCCAACCTGGCAATGAATCGGTCCACCATATCGAAATAGTTTCCGGCTTTGGCTTTCGGGAACGGGGGTAGTGAGTGCAGCGTGCGCAGTGTGCCGGGAAGACGGACGAATGCTTCTTCGGCGGACAAAGGACGCGCCTCGACGAAATCGGTGATAGAAACCCGATCTTCGGTGCTCGTGTACCAGACACGAGGCCCGATTCCAGCTTCCGCTGCCAGTCTCATGCAGGCAAAGTGGTGTGTTTGATCGCCTCGGCCAGGGCCGGCGGTGGCATCGGTATTCGTGACGATGCGCAACAGGTATGGACATCCCCGCAGGACGATGCGAAAGACGAGGGCCGGACTCAGCCCCGCAGTCATCATTCTTACGTCTTCGAACTCCGTCACGCCAAACGCTTCCTTCAAAGCGCGAGCAACTGCAGGTTGTTTTACCGCTGGGATCATTTTGGCTCCGGGAATCAGTCTACGGAGGCGCGTGGCGGAGAGAAAAGGAGAAAATAGTTGAAACAGTCGTTTCAAGTATGATAACTTGCGGTTGTGGCGAGGACAGCGAGCATAAAACGGCCTGAGGAGTTGTTGGACGAGGTAGCCGATTACTTGAGCGCGAACGGGGTGGCGGAGTTGTCGCTGAGACCGCTGGCCAAGGCGGTTGGCTCGAGTCCGCGGGTGCTGCTTTACTACTTTGGATCGAAAGAGGACATGGTCGTGAAGGCGCTGGGAAGATTGCGGGAGCGGCAGCGCGTGACGTATGACCGGATGAAATCGTTACCCTGTGAGACCCCGGCAGAAACGTGCCGAGCGATCTGGCGGCACATGAGTTCTCCGGAAAACGCGCGATTGTTTCGAATTTCGCTTGAGATCTTTGCCATGGCGCTGCGGCAGCCCGAACGATTTGTGGAATATCTGCGAGCAACGATCGAGGACTGGCTTGCATTTTTGTCGGCGCCGTTGCAGCGCAAAGGCTATTCGGAGTCCGAGGCGCGCGCGCACGCTACGGTGGTGCTGGCGGGATTCCGCGGGTTCATGCTGGATTATTGCGCGTCGAAGGACCGCGCACGGGTGGATCGCGCGGTCGAATTATGGCTGCACGCGTTGGACGCGATTCCGCTGGGAAAGGAGAACGCAAATGGAGAATAAACGGAATGCGGCGCTGGGATTTGTTTTTGTCACTGTGCTGCTGGACATGCTGGCGTTCGGCATTATCGTGCCGATTCTGCCGAAGCTCATCTCGGAATTTTTGCACGGCAACATGGCGCTCTCATCGGAGTACATGGGGCTGTTTGTCACGACTTGGGCGCTGATGCAATTTTTCTTTTCGCCGATTCTGGGGATGTTGTCGGACCGGTACGGGCGGCGGCCGGTGATTTTGCTCTCGAATTTTGGGTTGGGGCTGGATTACGTGGTAATGGCCCTGGCGCCAACGATTGGCTGGCTGTTTCTGGGACGGATACTATCGGGGATTTGTTCCTCGAGTATGCCCACGGCGACCGCGTATATCAGCGACGTGACGCCGCCGGACAAACGAGCGAAAGCGTTTGGGATTTTTGGAGCGGCATTTGGCGTTGGGTTTGTGCTTGGGCCGGCGATTGGTGGCTGGCTGGGGGCAATGAATCCGCGGCTGCCATTCTGGGTGGCAGCCGGACTGAGTCTGTTGAATGCGATGTACGGATTTCTCGTCCTGCCGGAATCGCTGGCGCCGGAGAAGCGACAGACGGAGTTCCGATGGAAGAAGGCGAACCCGGTGGGAGCGTTGAAACTTCTGCGCTCGCATCATGAGCTCTTTGGGTTGGCGGTGGTGAATTTTCTCGCCTATCTGGCGCACGAAGTGTACGCAACGGTATGGGTCCTCTATGCGATGTACCGCTACAACTGGAATGAGAAACAAATCGGAATGTCGCTGGCCATTGTGGGAATCACGTCGATGATTACCATGGCGGGCTTGGTGGGACCGACGGTCAAAAGAATTGGAGAGCGGAAGGCGCTGTTCGCCGGACTCTTCTTTGGTGGGCTCGGCTTTGCGCTATTTGGATGGGCGCCGGTGGGATGGATCTTTTTTGCGGCGATCCCGGTAAACGCGTTGTGGGGGTTGGCCGGGCCGCCGTCGCAGTCCATGATGACCCAGCGAGTTTCGGCGTCGGAACAAGGTGAGCTGCAGGGCGCGATGAGCTCGATGCGCGGGCTGGCAATGATATTTGGGCCGGGGATATTTTCGGCGACGTTCGCGGCGTGCATTGCGCAGGGGCGATCGTTTCCGGCAGGGCCTTGGTATCTGGCGGCCTTCATACTTTTGATTGCGCTGGTGGTGGCGTGGAATGTAACCACGAAAAGCGCGACGACGAGCAACCCCCAGATCGCTGGGCCGCAAGCTGCAAGTTGAAAAAGTCCGCAGGCAGAATCATTGAGTCGCACAAGGATCACTGATGCGGCTAAGCACTGGCGGGAATTGACAGACTAAACTAAACCGTTTAGTATGCGGCTCCGACCAAAAAGGCGGCAGGGAGGCGGAAGTGGGCGCAATGATTCGCGTGGAAAATCTCGTGAAGAAATTCGGAGACTTTACGGCCGTCGACAATATTTCGTTCGAGGTGCCCAAGGGGGAGATTTTTGCGTTTCTGGGGCCGAACGGAGCGGGAAAAACGACGACGATCAAGATACTGACGACACTCTTAAAAGCCACGAGCGGAACGGTGGAAGTAGATGGGCTAAATCCCAAGACGCACGAGAACGAAGTGCGGCAGAGCTTTGGAATCGTGTTTCAGGATCCGAGCTTGGACCAGGACCTGACGGCGTGGGAGAACATGGACCTGCACGGCGTGCTGTATCACGTGCCCGGCAAGGTGCGGCGGGAACGCGCGGAAACGTTGCTGAAGCTATTTGAACTGTGGGAACGGAAGGACGCACTGGTAAAGACGTTTTCCGGAGGAATGAGGCGGCGGCTGGAAATTGCGCGAGGATTTTTGCACACGCCGAAGATTTTGTTTCTGGACGAGCCGACGCTGGGGCTCGACCCGCAAAGCCGCAACCAATTGTGGACCCACGTGAAGCGGCAGAATGAAGCGGACCACGTGACGGTGTTTCTGACGACGCACTACATGGATGAAGCAGAACGCGTCGCTGACCGGATTGCGGTGATCGATCACGGCAAAATCGTGGCCATCGGAACCGCCGAGGAATTGAAACAGAAAACTGGCGCGCAGTCGCTCGAAGAGGCGTTTCTGGCGCTGACCGGATCGACGATCCGGGATGAGTCAGCAACCTCTAAAGATCAATTGCGGCAGGTGGCGCAGATGTTCCGTGGGGGAGGCCGCCGATGAACGCGATTTATATTTTGTGGCTGCGCGAAGTGAAAAAATACAGCCGGTCGAGAGTGCAGATCATTGCGTCGCTCGGCCAGCCTCTATTGTATTTGCTGGTGCTGGGATTCGGACTCGGGCCGGTGTATCAGAAGGCGGGAGGCGGAAGTTATTTGCAATTTATGGCGCCGGGGATTATCGGAATGGCGGTGCTGTTCACGTCCGTGTTTTCCGGGATTGCACTGCTGTGGGACCGGCAGTTTGGATTTTTGAAAGAGACACTGGTGGCGCCGGTGGCGCGGATTAACGTCATGATTGGGCGGACGCTAGGCGGCGCAACTGTGGCGATGCTGCAGGGTACGCTGATCATGGTGGTCTGCCTGATTGCGGGATTCCGGCCGGTGAGTTTGATGGGAATACCATTGGGATTCGCGTTCATGGCTTTGATCGCGATCGTATTTGCGGCGCTGGGGACGTCCATTGGATCGAGCTTGCAGGATATGCAGGGATTCCAGCTGATCATGAATTTTCTGGTGCTGCCGATTTTCTTTTTGTCGGGCGCACTCTTTCCGCTGAACAATCTACCGAAGGCGCTGTCGTTTGTGACGAAACTCGATCCGCTGTCGTACGGAGTAGATGGATTGCGCGCGGCTCTGATCGGGACGGCGCACTTCTGGGTGCTAGTGGATGCCGCGGTCCTTTCCCTTGTGGCAGTGGGACTGCTGTGTCTCGGAGCGTGGCGATTCTCGAAGATCGAGATTTAGAAGATGTCTCGAGGATTGAGCGCGCAGGCACACAGCAAAGTATTGGAGTCAGCGACGGAGCTTTTTGCGGAACGGGGAATTGATGCGACGAGCGTCGACGCGATCGCAGCGGCCTCGGGCGTAAGCAAAGCGACGATTTACAAGCATTGGGCGGACAAAGACGCGCTGTGCCTGGAAGTGATGCAGTTTGTCCACGAACTCGACGACGGGCCGCCGGAAATGGATTCCGGAGATTTACGGGCTGACCTCATCGCCTTTCTGAAGTACGAACCATCCCGGAAAAAAGCGGCGATCACCAAAAAGCTCATGCCGCATCTGATCGCGTATTCGGCCCGCAACGAAGAGTTCGGCAGAGCCTGGAAGACGCGAGTGATGGACCGGGCTCGGACGAGCTTGAAGACGCTGCTTCGGCGAGGAGTGAATCGAGGCATATTTCCGGCTGTTTTGGATGAGGACCTGGGCGTGGCGTTGTTGCTGGGGCCGATGCTGTACCGGCATATTTTCGGGTCGAGTGTGAGTCTGGACTGGTTGGCGGACGGCGCGGTGGACTCGTTTTGGCGGGCGCATGCACGGCCGGTGGAGAAAAAAGTAAGCACCAGCCGACCGAAAACAAAGTCACCGAAGTAAAGAAGTTTTGAATGCGCTGGTTTGACCCGGGACGGTTAGCGAACTCGCGCTTCTAAATTGGGACAGGGTTGCGATTGGCGAATTGGAGACGCTGGTGCCAATAGGGGTAGATAGGTTGGATAGCGCTGGCGGCGTCGAGTTTGGCGACTTGTTCTTTGGTGAGATTCCAACCGACGGCGCCGAGATTCTGGCGGAGTTGCTCTTCGTTGCGGGCGCCCATGATGACGTTGGCGACCGTGGGGCGCTGCAGTAGCCAGTTCAGCGCAATTTGCGGAACGGTCTTGCCCGTTTCTTTCGCGACTTCGTCGATAGCGTCTACAACCTTATATAGATACTCGTTGTCGACCTGCGGCCCGGCTTCGGCGGTTTTGTGCAGGCGCGAAACTTCGGGAATGGGGCGCGTGCGGCTGATTTTGCCGGTAAGGCGAGCCCAGCCGAGGGGGCTCCAGATGAGGGCACTGACTTTTTGATCAAGCGCGAGAGGCATCAGCTCCCATTCGTATTCGCGGCCGATGAGAGAGTAGTAGACCTGATGGCCGACGTAGCGGGCCCAGCCATAGCGCTCGGAAATCGAGAGCGACTTCATGAGGTGCCAGCCGGAAAAATTGGAGCAGGCGATGTACCGGACTTTGCCGCTCTTGACGAGGGTGTCGAGTGTTTCGAGAGTTTCTTCGATGGGAGTGAGCGCGTCGAAGGCGTGCATGTGGTAGATGTCGATGTGATCGACGCCGAGGCGGCGGAGAGAGTCTTCGCAGGCCTGGATCAGATGGTGGCGCGAGGAGCCGACGTCGTTGGGGCCGTCGCCCATTGGGAACGTGGCTTTCGTCGAGATGAGAACGCGATTGCGTTTGCCGGCGATGGCTTTGCCGAGGATTTCTTCGGAAAGGCCCTTCGAGTAGACGTCGGCGGTGTCAAAGAGATTGACGCCGGCATCGAGACAGACGTCGACGAGGCGCGTGGCCTCCGCGACGTCGCTGGCGCCCCAGGCTTTGAAGAATTCGTTGCCGCCGCCGAATGTGCCGGCGCCGAAACTGAGCACGGGAACTTGCAGGCCGGAATGGCCGAGTTGTCTGAATTCCATGGCGGGTTGGATGCTCTGAGGAATTCGGAGGATACACACGCCACTCGCGAGGCGTGAGTTGGAGCTAGGGAGAGCGGAGGATTAAGAGCTTCATTGTCATAGGTTTAGCGCGCGCCTGAGGCGAACAGAACGGTCGGCTGCGTGGTTCGGTTTGTGGGAACTGAATTACTCCAGCCGGGATCCTAGGACTTTCCTAATCGATGTTATCCCAAACGGATATTGTTTATGTGCGCACAGCTGTACTCCGTGTGAATTGATTTGCTGAGAAACCGCAACGTATTCTGATCCTGCGATGCGCAAGGCTTCGGGGAATCACCGCAGACGCGGCAACTCCGTTCTCAATTCATTGTGAGACTGGTTCGGCCCCCACGATTCATTTCCAGTGCGCCGGGGTAAACGAACGGACTTGAAATTCTGTCGGAGCCTTTATTGGTGAGGAATCTCAAGGAGACACGACATTTATGAAATCCGCCCTAAGACCTTTCTGGCTCATGCACGTGATGGTACTTTCGATTTTACTGGCCGCCTGCGCCGGGCTACCGAAGGGTTCGGGTACGGGCACCGGCACTGGTACGGGCGGGCCCTTTACGATTGGTGGAACCGTCAGTGGACTTGCAGCAGGCGAATCAGTCATCCTGCAAGATAATGGCAAGGATAATCTTACGGTCTCCGCAAACGGCCCCTTTACGTTCGCGACCACCATCGCCAGCAGCGGCACGTATGCTGTGACCGTTTTTACCCAACCGAGTAACCCGGCACAAACGTGCGTTGTGACCGCCGGCAGTGGCACAGCCAGTGCCAATGTCGCTGGAATCACCGTCGCATGCACCACAAATCCCGTCACCGCCACCATCGGTGGCACCGTTTCCGGTCTGGTCGCTAACACGAGTGTAATCTTGCAGAACAATGGCGGAGACAGCCTGACAATTACGGCGAATGGAGCTTTCACGTTCAAGACCCCTGTCACTGGCGCGGACGTCTACCTCGTCACGGTTCTTACACAGCCGACGAGTCCGAACCAGATTTGTGCGGTTGCCAATGGCAGCGGAAGCGCTTCGGCCAATGTCACCAATGTGGCGGTCACATGTGTATTGAGCTATACCATCGGCGGCACGGTCACGGGCGTCGTCGGTAGCGGCCTGATCCTCCAAGACAGCGCCGGAACCACTGTCGAAAAGCTCCCGATTAGCGCAGCGAATGGAAATCAGGCATTCACATTCACGAAACTCGTCCCGACCGGGACCATGTATACCGTAACAATTTTCGGACAGCCAACTGGGCCGACGCAGACTTGCACCGTCACGCCCAGCACCGCTAGCGGCACCGCAACTGCGAATGTCACTAACGTCGCGGTTGTGTGCCCGGCGGTGACCTTCAGCGTTGGTGGAACGGTTGTCGGCCTTCGGGGAAAGACTCCCACACCTCCTAGCCAGATCAATCTCCCGCTTACGGACAACAGCTTCCAGTTGCAGAACAACTTGGGCAACACTCTGAACATCACAGAAAACGGGCCCTTTGCGTTTGCGACACCGGAAGCTCTGAACGACCAATACCAAATCTCAATTTTTCACGGGGCGAGCACCCAGACGCAGGGATGCACGACGTGGAATTACAAGGGTGTGGTGACCGGTAACGTCACGAGTATCGTAGTCGATTGTGCCCATAACGACTGGACGTGGATCGATGGCACGAAAACAGCCGGGGTCGCCGGAACTCCTCAATACGGTTCGTTTCCTCCAAGCGCACCTACCGCTATTCCGAACCCTCTTACCAATACGCCTGGGGCGCGATACGGCGCTGTAGGTTGGACAGACAAATTCGGGAGCCTCTTTTTGTTCGGTGGCGACGGCTTTGAATTGAGCGGGAAGGTCGGGGGACCCGACACGCTGAATGCACCGATGAATGATATGTGGGTTTGCGATATGTCTTTCGGAGACTTTTGCCAATGGCAGTTAGTGGGAGGTTACGATGCTACGCCGGTCGCGACCGTCCCCCCCACCACCGTTGGTAATCAAATTATCGCTAACGCCCAGAACGAGGGTCAAGGCGGTGCATACGTTGGCATTGGGCTTGCTGGGCAGCCGGCAGCACGCTTGGGGGCTACGGCGTGGACCGACAATTCCGGAAATTTCTGGCTCTTCGGCGGCTCCGATGGCAACAACTTTCTAAACGATCTGTGGGAATACAACCCCTCCGGATTGAGCCCCAGCACCTACACGCTTACGGAGGGGCAGTGGATCTGGGAAGGTGGCTCCAATCTGGTAGACCAAGCGGGTAATTACACTTCCGGAACGCTAGCTCCGGGCTCGCGCACAAACGCTGTTGCTTGGACGGACGCTGCAGGAAATTTCTGGCTGTTCGGTGGTTTCGGTTACGATGGCCAAAGTCCGAAAGTCCTTGGACTCCTGAACGACCTGTGGGAGTACACGGGCGGCAAGTGGGTTTTCGTCTCTGGCGGCAATACCAATAAGGCCAACCAGAACGGCATCTACGGCACGCAAGGAACCGCGGCATCGACCAATATGCCCGGCGGACGGCAGGAGGCGGCTGGTTGGGCCGATGCTAACGGAAATCTCTGGCTCTTTGGCGGAGAAGGTGATGATTCTGTTGGTACGGCAAATGGGATCCTCAACGATCTTTGGGTGTATAACATCGCAAGCAATCAATGGACATGGGTGACCGGATCAAACAAAGCGAACCAGACAGGCGCTTATCCCGCTCAGCCAGTGACGGGTGCTGTGAGTACAACAACTGCGGCAGGCACGTGTGGCCTGGCTGTCGGCGACCTCCCTCTCTCCTGTCAGGCTGTTACCTTGACCAGCGCGCTTCCTGGATCGCGTTGGGGCGCAAGCGGTTGGACCGACGCGGGCGGAAACTTCTGGCTCTTTGGCGGATGGGGTCTGGATTCGACCGGAACGAATGGTAACGGCGCCCTAAACGATCTGTGGGTCTACACTCCGAACGCCACCGCAGGCCAGCCAGGGACATGGGCCTGGATCAAGGGCTCGAACACCGGTGCCCAGAACGGCATCTATGGCGACGAGTTGTACCCATATAAGACCTATGAAATTTATACTCCCGGCGGCCGCAGCAACGGTATGCACTGGGTTGACCAACGCAACAACCAGCTGTGGCTGTTTGGCGGTTTGGGCTACGATTCCACGAGCACAACCGGGAACGGCTATCTGAACGACATGTGGAGATATTTGCCTTACTAGAACTAATTTGCGAACCCTATCCGGGGAGTGATTTATGCTTCCATCTCGCCCGCTGCGGATATTCGCAGCGGGCGATTTGTTGTCCTCTTGCCTGTTGAAAGTCGAAAGTTAAAAGTTGAAGGAAGAGCTTTTCGACTTTCGGTTTTCGGCCGTTAGGGCTGTGATCCGCTAGCTCTCGACACCCCTCCCCTGTTTTCTTGCAACTGTTCATTCTAAAGAGTTTTAAGTCCAGTGTTTTGGAAGTGTTCATTCCAGAGAGTTTGCAGGCGTGTTTCTGGAAGTGCGGATTCCAAAGGAGTTAGCGAATTGGCAAACAGAACAGAGCGAACAATTCAAAGTCAAAGGCCCCC
>DATEWL010000523.1:0-2981 GCA_035258025.1 Candidatus Acidiferrum sp.
CGCGCATGCGTGGAATGTCGATGTGCCGATCCGGATTGCGCTTGCCGATGTCAAAGTTCTTCGAGAAGAAGCGCTGCGTCGTGTCGTCGTGCGTGTCAAGGACGATAGTTGAGAAATGCAGTTTCTTCGCGCGGTCGGCGATATCATCGCCCGTCGCGACCTGACACAACAGAAATCCAGCAACGAGCAGACAAGCAATTAGCGAGACGCGGACCTGACGCATGTATTCCTCCAATGGAAAGGGTGCGGCGAGATTCTACCCTATTAACCAGCCGACCAGCGCTTGTTTCCACGCTTGACGGTTCATCTCGGCGAGAGATTCGGTCAAGGGAATGTCTTTCGGGCAGGCCTTCACGCAGTTCTGAGCGTTTGCACAGTCTTGGATGCCGCCCGGCTCCATCAGCGCCGCAATGCGCTCTTTGGCGTGCATCGCGCCTGTGGGATGCATGTTGAATAGCCGGACTTGGCTGATGATCGCCGCGCCAATGAATTGATTGTTGTCATTCACCTGCGGGCAGACTTCCAGGCAGCTTCCGCACGAAATGCAGCGCGAGAGTGGATAGGCTTTCTCCTGCGTCTCGGGTGCCATTCGCGGGCCTTCCCCGAGATCGTAAGACCCGTCAATCGGAATCCAGCCTTTAACGCGTTTCAGGCTTTCGAACATGAACTGGCGGTCAACGGCCAGATCGCGGACGACTGGAAATTTCGAAAAAGGTTCGAGCCTAATCGGTTGCTCGAGCTTGTCCACCAGCGCGGAACACGCCATCCGCGCCTTTCCGTTGATCAGCATGGCGCACGAGCCGCAAACTTCTTCGAGGCAATTCGAATCGTAGCTGATGGGCGTCGTCTTCTTGCCTTCGCGGGTGACAGGCGTCTCAGCGATATCTCGCAGGCAGATGATCACGTTCATCGCGGGGCGCCACGGCAATGCGAACTCTTCCCAATAAGGCGTCCCCTTGGGACTGACTTGCCGTTTTACTCGAACGAGCACCTCTTTGGCGTCAGGCATAGAGTCCTCGGCAAATCTTACCAATACTGGCCGGAGTGAGCTCCAACGCTGACGATTTCGAAGAGGTTCTATTTTGCGGCGTCATAGCGCCTCGCGCGCGGCGGAATTTGCGAAATGTCAACCGGCTCATAACTGAGCTGGATTTCACCGTGCACCCACTTGGCGCGGGTGGTTTTCAGCCAATTTGCATCATCGCGTTCAGGAAAATCCGGCTTGTAGTGCGCACCGCGTGATTCGTCGCGTCGTAGCGCGCCAAGGGTGACGACCCGTGCCAGCACAAGCATGTTTCCTAGCTCCCGTGCGAAATTCAACGTTTGATTGGACCATCGGGTGCGGTCGCTTAAATTAATTCTGCCGTTGCGCTCCTGAAGTTCGCGAATTTTGGCGTCAGCATCCTGCAAATCTTTGTTAATCCGGGTCACCGTTACGTGCTCAGTCATCACTTCGCCGAGCTCCCGCCAGATGGTTATTGGATTTTCCGTACCATCCGGCGAAATCAACGCCTGATTTTTTTCTTCCTGCCGCTTGCGCTCGCTCTCATAGACGTTCGAGCCAACCGCCTCACAGCCGCTTGCCAAATTCCGGGCATACTTCACCGCCGCAGGTCCCGCCAACCCTCCGCCAAAAATACAAGACACCAGTGAGTTGGCTCCCAGTCGGTTCGCCCCGTGATATTGATATTCACATTCGCCGGCGGCATAAATTCCCGGCAGATTCGTGGCCTGATCCTCCGCGTTCACCCAGATGCCGCCCATCGTGTAGTGCATCGCCGGAAAAACCTTCATCGGCTCTTCGCGTGGGTCGACGCCAAGAAACTTCTCGTAAATTTCCAGAATGCCTTCCAGCTTGCGATCCAGCACTTCCTTCGGTATATGTGTGACGTCCAGATAGACGGCTGCCTGACCCCGTATCCCGAGCTTTTCCTGATAGACGATTCTGTGAATCGCGCGCGTCGCAATATCCCGTGGCACAAGGTTTCCGTATTTGGGATACCACTCTTCGAGAAAATAAAAGCGTTCGCCCTCGGGAATGCTCTTCGCCGCGCGCGTATCTGTCGGATTTTTCGGCACCCAAACGCGGCCACCTTCTCCGCGCGCGGATTCGCTCATCAACCGCAGCTTGTCTTCGCCAGGAATCGCCGTCGGATGCACCTGGATGAACTCGCCATTCGCGTAATCGACTCCCTGTTGGAACAGCGCCGACTGCGCCGACCCCGTACACACTACGGAATTTGTCGAGCGTCCGAAAATCGCACCAATCCCGCCCGTGCAGAAAATCACCGCGTCGGCGGGATACGTTTTCACTTCCATGGACCGCAAATCCATGGCGCAAATTCCCCGGCAAATGCCGCCCTCGTCGATTACCGCCGACAAGAACGTCTGGCCCTCGTATTTTTTCACGCGGTCTTCGGCTTCGTGCCTCCGCACCTGTTCGTCCAACGCATAGAGCAGTTGTTGCCCAGTCGTTGCGCCTGCAAACGCGGTCCTGTGATACAGCGTGCCGCCGAATCTGCGGTAATCCAGCAATCCCTCTGATGTGCGGTTGAACATCACGCCCATGCGGTCCAGCAAATCAATAATCCCCGGGGCCGCTTCGCACATTCTCTTCACTAGCGGCTGATTCGCGAGAAAATCCCCGCCGTAAATCGTGTCGTCAAAATGCTTCCAGGTAGTGTCGCCTTCGCCCTTCTGATTCTTCGCCGCATTGATCCCGCCCTGCGCGCAAACCGAATGCGACCGTTTGACAGGCACAATCGAAAACAAATCCACGAGCACGCCCGCCTCCGCGACGCGAATCGTCGCCATCAGGCCGGCCAAACCACCGCCCACGACAATGATTTTCGGCTGTCTCATTTCAAATAGAAGTCAAACGGGTGCCAGTTCAACCAAAAACTCAGAACAATCAGAACCCCGATCACGCTGAACGCGAATCCAACGGTTGCTCCCAGCGCCCCAGCTGCGCGCTGCGCCTT
>DATEWL010000524.1:0-2506 GCA_035258025.1 Candidatus Acidiferrum sp.
GGATGGACTTCCCATCGCCATTGTAATAATTGGCGACGGTCAGAAAGAGCGCTGCCCCGTCGTCGAGTGTGATCAGTTTTTGTTCGGAGGCCAAGCCAAACGTGCGCTCGCCAACAACGTCGCCACGGTGGTTCGTAACCATGGCGGCGGCCAGAACTTCGGCTGCGCCAGAGGTCGTAGCGTCGATCAGCACGGAAACCGGCGCTTTCCAGACCACCTTGCTCGGATCAGCGGAGAATACCTGTGCGGAAACCGTTTGGCCACGCAGTGTCGCCAAGGTCCCCGATGGAACGAATAGTCTTGCGACGGCGATCGCCTCCGAAACCGGCCCGCGCCCGCATTCGCGAAGATCCAAGATTACTTTGCGAGTGCCCTGCTTTTCCGCATCCACAAGCCGGGAGCGGATTTCGTCGGCGCGCCCTGGATCAAGAGAAGGCAAGCGAAGGACGAGAATATCGGGATCAGCCTTCGCGGTGATGATCTTCGGGACGCCGAGCTTTTCACGCACTAGGTCGACTTCATCCGGATCCGCCTTGCCGCGGCGAATCACTCCAACTTTTACTCCGGTGCCCGGCTGGCCGTGCAGGAAATTCATGGCTTGTCCAACGGACATATCCCGAGTCGTGAAGCCCGCAACGGATTCAAAAATATCGCCGCTGTGGATGCCTGCTTTTTGTGCGGGACTATCGGGCAAAACAGAAACCACGATGATGTAGCCAAAGCGCTTGCTCAGCGTGAGGCCGGCATCGCCGGTCGCATTAGCGGCCTGTTTTTGTTTGTATTCCGTGTACTCGCGCGCGGTCAGGTAGCTGGATTGCGGGTCGAGAGATTCCAGCATTCCGTGGAGCGACCCTGAGGTCACCAGACGAAGATTCGGCTCGTCGACGTAGTCCTGCTGGATTTTTTGGAGCACTTCGCTGTAGACCGTGAGCGATTTATACGCCTTGTCGTCCGGCGTGCGGCCGAGGACATGACCCAGCCCGGCGTAACAAAAGATAACTACCGATACGCAAAGTACTCCGATGCGAGCCGTTCGATTCATGCCTCACCTGTCCCCTTCGAAAATGAATGCCCAGCTGTCCACAGAAACAGACCTGCAATTATAGCACTCTCAGAAGATGGGACGCGGCGCGAATAAGAAAGGAAGCCTGGGAATTCGAATTGGGAAACGGGGAAAAGTGCCGGTTGGTTGGGCAGAAGACACGGCTAACGGCAAAAATGATGCAGATTAGACACACCGAAGCAAAGGTCATCGGTTCGTGTTCCTATAAGTCACTGAAATATATGGACAAAGACGGAAAACCCTGGCAAACAACATGCTATCTTAGTTGAGGGGCAATGTTCCAATCCACTATAGCGAAAGAGGCGTTTGCTGAAGGTGTGGGTCTTCACACTGGAGTCTTCGGACACGTGCGCCTGCTTCCTGCTCCAGCCGACACCGGCATCGTTTTTCGCCGCACGGACCTCGACAATTTTCCCATTGAGGCACAGGGACACAACGTTGCTCGCGTCAGCTATGCCACCAGCTTGATGAAGCAGGGAGTTTTGCTCTCCACGACGGAGCATCTCCTCGCAGCGATTTATTCGTGCGGCATCGACAACATTTTTATCGACATCGATTCCATCGAAATTCCCATTTTGGATGGCTCGGCTGAGCCCTTCATGCAAATGCTGGAGCATGCCGGCGTGCGCAAACTCCGCCGCAAGCGCCGCTATCTGAAGATCGTGAAGCCGCTGGAAGTAGAGGAAGGCGACCGGCGCATCGGCATCTATCCCGCTGACGAATTTCGCGTTCGCTGCTACGTCGATTTTCCTCACCCGCTTGTGGGCCAGCAGGAAGTCGAGATGGTGGTGAACCCAGAAACCTTTCGGCACCTTTTGGCGCGTGCGCGCACGTTTTGCTTCGAGCGGGACATCGAGCCACTGCGCTCGATGGGTTTGATCCGCGGTGGCTCGCTGGAAAACGCCATCGTCTTGACCAACGACGGCGTGATGAACGGACCGCTGCGCTTTCCGGATGAATTTGGCCGCCACAAAGCGCTGGATTTGATTGGCGATTTGGCTCTGGCGGGCTTGCCATTGCTGGCACGCGTCGAAGCTTACAAAGCGGGGCACGCGCTTCACACGCAGCTTGTCAGCCGCCTTCTTGGCGACGCTTCACTTTGGACGATTACAACGGCAGAAGCGGCGCCCGTCGAACGCGAAGTTCGGCTTACCACGCTGTCTCCCGCGCCCGCTACAGACTAGTCGTACCTCTAACCCCAGGATTCCGCGAAGACCAGTCACACACGAATGTCGCCCGCTAGATGCTACTGGAGCGGGGGACTTTCCACGGTGGCTGGCACGCCTCTGCTCACACGGATAACGCCGCTTTCATCTGCAAAGAAATGCCGGGTGCCCGTCGTGTCGTCCGTGATGGGATCGGCAGTGATTGTGTAGCTGACGACGCGGCCAAGATTATCTGCCAGGCCAGGCGAGTAGAAAAATCGGTACCCACTCTTTGTCG
>DATEWL010000525.1:0-7397 GCA_035258025.1 Candidatus Acidiferrum sp.
TTGCGTTCGCGTTCAGCGGGCTTGAGTTGGTGTCCGCAATGAGCCAGGAAGTGCGCAACCCGCGCCGCACCTTGCCCCGCGCGTTGTACGCCGCCGCCGTGCTGATTGCCGCGATGTACATCCTGGCGACGATGGCCGTGCTCGTGTTGGTGCCCGCAGGAGAAGTTTCGACGACTAGCGGTGTATTCCACGCCATCACGGTAGGGTCCATTGCATTGCGCATTGGGTTTTTGGGAGTTGTCGCAGCTATCGTCGTGACCGTCGGAAATGCTGGTGGCGTTGGTAGCACAGTTGCGGGAATCGCGCGCGTTCCGTTCGTCGTGGGAATCGACCGCTACCTGCCGGAGGCGTTCGGGAGAATTCATCCCCGATGGAAGACTCCCTACGTTTCGATTCTCGTCCAAGCCGTCTTATCGTGCGCGATTCTCTTAGGAAGCCAGATCAACGAGACGACGCGAGGTGCTTACCAGTTTCTCGTCGACGCCACCATCATTCTTTATTTCATCCCATTTCTTTACATGTTCGCGGCGGCGATCCGGCTCTATTCGCGGAAAGACCGCACGGAAAATCGGGAGGCAATTTTGATTCCGGGCGGCAAAGCAGGCGTCTGGACCGTTTCTGGCACTGGCTTTCTGATTGTTCTGATCGGCATTTTCGTTTCGCTCGTTCCACCAGGCGATTCCGCGAACAAGCTTGGGTTTGAGTTGAAATTGGTGGGCGGGACTATTGCAACGATTGTGATTGGGCTTGCACTTTATTGGCGCGGTGCACGTACCAAGGCGCGGGAAGCTGCAGGTTAAATCACGCGAAAAAATCGCGTGAGCGAGTCGATCGCGCGTGAGTTGGTATTTTGCTTAAAATCCTTCAGCGATTAGTTTTTCGAGGCTGAGTTTTGAATTGGGTGCGTCGTGTGTCTCGTTGCGGGCTTCAAGATAGCGTTCAACGTATTTTCCCAAAACGTCTCCTTCGAGGTTGACCGCATCGCCGGGTTTGCGGTCCCGAAGATTCGTGTGCTCATACGTGTATGGAATTACAGCGACCTCCACCGTTCTCACTTGCTTGAGGGGCGTCACAAAATTATTCCAGCGAGCGACGGTTAAGCTGATGCCGTCGATAGTAATCGAGCCCTTGGGAACAATGTAGCGCGCGAAATCTTCGGGTACTTCCACGCCCAACCACCAATTGTTGCTTCCCGGACCTTCCGGATCGAGGCGCGTCACGCGGCCGGTACCGTCGACGTGGCCTTGAACAAAGTGGCCACCAAATTCTGCGCCGGCGGTCAAAGGTTGTTCCAGATTAACGTGCGAACCTTTTTCCAATCCGCCGTTTTTCGCGCCGAACGAGGTCTTTTGGATGGTTTCGTCAGAAAGGTCGGCGGAGAACTGTTTCTTGCCGAGAGCGACGATCGTGAGGCAGCAACCGTTTACGGCAATGCTTTTTGAGATGGCGAGCGAAGGGGCAAGGCTTGGCGCATGGATCGTGATTCGTCCTCCGCCAGACTTCAGATCCAGTGCTTCGATTGTCCCGACATGTTCGATGATTCCGGTGAACACAGTTTCCTCATCTTCTTTGCGCGCGGGCTTTTTCGTTTTGAGTGTACAGCATTTCGTTGCAGAGGCAGATAGCACTAGACTAAAGCTTGCCGCATCTCGGAAAGTTATCGAGGGCACTCCATGAAAGCCTGCTTGCTCAACTCTCCTGCGCGGATCGAAACGAATCCGCTTCAATTCACGGACGTGCCGGCGCCGAGTCCCGATAGGGGCGAGGTGCTGGTTCGCGTTCACGCCTGCGGCGTGTGCCGCACGGATTTGCATGTGATCGAAGGCGAATTGCCGCCGCGAAAATCACCGGTCATTCCGGGGCATCAAGTGGTGGGTGTCGTCGAAAAACTAGGAGAAGGATCGCGCCGTTATGCGATCGGAGCGCGCGTTGGCGTTGCCTGGCTGCACCACACCGATGGCCTGTGCGAGTACTGCCGGCGCGGCGCGGAGAATCTCTGCGACAACCCCACTTTCACCGGCTACAGCGTCGACGGCGGCTACGCCGAATACATCGTCGCGCCGCAGGATTTTGTTTACGCGATTCCCGAAGGATTCTCCGATGAGCAGGCCGCGCCGTTGCTCTGCGCGGGAATCATCGGATTCCGTTCACTGCGGCTTTCGGGGATCAAGCCCGGCGGCCGGCTGGGATTTTATGGCTTTGGCGCGGCGGCACACGTGGCGATTCAGGTGGCTCGGCACTGGAACGTGACGGTCTACGCGTCAACGCGGGATGCGCGTCATCAAAAGCTGGCGCTGGAATTGGGCGCGGCCTGGGCAGGAGGAACCTTGGAGGCGCCACCGGAAAAGCTTGACGCTGCGATTGTCTTTGCGCCGGCAGGAGAAATTGTTCCCGCGGCGCTTGCGGCGTTGCGCAAGGGCGGAGCGCTCGTGCTGGGCGGAATTCACATGAGCCCGATTCCGTCATTTAGTTACGATTTGCTGTATCAAGAGCGGATGATTCGCAGCGTGGCGAATAACACGCGGCAGGACGGCGAGGATTTTCTTCGCATCGCAGTGGAGATTCCGGTTCGCATGCATACACAGGTGTATCCGTTGAGTGAAGCCAACCGCGCGTTGAATGCTCTAAAAAATGACGCCATTGAAGGCGCAGCCGTGCTGCGTGTCAGTGAGTGACGCAGCGCTGTGGAATGCGGGTGCCCGGCTCCCGCCTTCGGGTCCACTCTGAGGTGACGCCGCAAAAGCGGCAGCAAGGCTTCCGCACTCCAAAGCTAGCGGTAGACGCCTTGCAGATAAGCCTCAATAGCAATATCGGGACCGAACGATTGCGTACGAAGCCTTTGCAATGGCGGGAGCTTCAGATTGGGCGTGATGGCGAAGGGCACACGCGTTTCGGCGGAGATTTTGGGCGCATAAAAGAAAAAAAGTTTGTGGACAATTCCGGCAGAGAGCGCAGCGCCGTTGAGCGTGGGGCCGGCTTCGAGAAGGACGCTGAGGATTTCGCGGCGCCCAAGTTCGGCGAGAACGCTCTCCAGATTGATCTGTCCGTTGCGTGAAACCGCGCCGACGACTTCGACGCCGGCGCGCTCCAGTGCGCGAGCTCTCCGTTTATGTGGATGCTGTTGCGTAAAAATCAGAACATCGTTCTGCGCGGACTGTACGATGCGCGAGTGTGGCGAGATCGTCAGGCCCCAATCGAGGATGACGCGCAAGAGAGGCCTGCGGCGTGGAAGCCCGCTGCGATCCGTGAGAAGCGGGTCATCGATCTTGACCGTGCCGATGCCGGTGAGCACAGCATCAGCGGCGTGGCGCATCCGGTGAACTTCGGCGCGCGATTCCTCCGAACTAATCCAATTCGCTCGTTTCTGTTTGCTGCTTCTCTTGGCCAGTTTGCTTCGCTCAAGGGGAGGAGCGAGCTGGCCATCGAGTGTCAGCGCGGACTTCAGCGTGACAAACGGTTTTTTTGTGCGAATCCAGCAGGCGAAAGCTTCGTTCAAGTTGCGAGCTTCTTCTTCGCCCACTCCCGTAAAAACATCGATGCCGGCAGCGCGCAGCCGATCGAACCCTCGGCCTGAGTTGACGGGATTGGGATCTTCCATGGCCGCCACGACGCGCGAAACCCCCGCCGCGATGATCGCTTCCGTGCATGGGCCAGTGCGGCCGGTGTGATTGCAGGGTTCCAGAGTGACATACATCGTAGTGCCGCGCGCTTTTTCGCCTGCGGATTTCAGCGCGACAATCTCAGCGTGATCGCGCTTATCATACTGGTGAAATCCTTCGCCCACGATTTGGCCTTCGCGGACCAGGATGCAGCCGACCATCGGATTGGGACTCGCGAGTCCAATGCCTTTGCGCGCCAACTCCAGCGCGTGTTCCATGAAGCGAGTGGCGTGAGCGTCCATGAATTAGTTGAAAGTTTAATCGAAAAGAGAGTTCGCGTAAGTTTCTGCGTCGAAGGGCACCATGTCGTTGATCTGCTCGCCGGTGCCGACAAAACGGATCGGCAATCCGAGTTCGCGCGCGATAGCAACCACGATGCCGCCCTTGGCCGTGCCGTCGAGCTTGGTGAGAATGATGCCAGTGACGGTTACGGTCGACGTAAACTCGCGCGCCTGAGCAAGGCCGTTCTGGCCAGTCGTGGCGTCGAGCACAAGCAGCACATCGTGCGGTGCCCCTGGAATGACTTTGGCTGCGGTGCGCTTCATTTTTTCCAGCTCGGCCATCAGATTGGACTTGGTATGCAGGCGGCCGGCAGTGTCCACAATCACAGCGTCCGCGCCGCGCGCCTTGGCGGCGGTGACCGCATCGAAAACGACGGCGGCTGGATCGGCGCCGGACTTCTGCTTGATTACGTCAATGCCGTTGCGCTGCGCCCAGATTTCGAGTTGCTCAACGGCGGCGGCGCGAAAGGTATCTGCAGCGCAGAGGACCACGCTGAGGCCTTCTTGGCGCAAGCGATTTGCCAGCTTGCCGATGCTAGTGGTCTTTCCAGCGCCGTTTACACCGACGATGAAGATGACGCGTGGACCGCTGCCGTTGGGCGAGATCGTCAGATTTTTGGCCGGCGCCGCTCCTATGGCGCCGATAGCGGTGTCGCCGGGTTTACCTTCGCTCATGGTCAAAATGCGAATGATGTGAGATTTGATCTCGCGCTTGAGCTGGCCGGCGTCAGAAAGCGCGTTGCGGTCCAGCTTTTCCCGCACGGCATCTAGAATTTCCCGTGTCGGTTTCACGCCAAGATCGGCGGAAAGCAGCGCGGTTTCCAGCTTCTTTAGCAGCGCTGGGTCAATCTTGCGCTCACCGAGAAAAATATTCTCGACCGACTCAGACAGCGCTGCCTTCGTCTTGCTGACCGAAGCTTTCAGCCGTTCGAGCAGCGACGGCTCGACTTTTTCCGGTTTTCCAAAGAGCGAAATCATGCGGTTGAGCGCTTTGCAGCCAGCGCAATTTAAAATTGTAACAGAAGCGCTCGATGCGAGCCCCACGCGCACGTGAGCAGGTCAATCAGTGCAGACCGCGAGAGGAGATTTAGACCGTGACTTCGACGGCGCTGAGGCGGAGCTTTCCGGCATTAATGGCGGATTCGAGGGCGTTGACGACGACGGCGTCAAACTTCGAGCCAGTGAGAGACTTGATGCGGTTTAGCGCGAACTCGATGTCCATGGCGGACTGATACGGACGATTGGTGGTCATGGCGTCAAGGGTGTCCGCCACGCCGATGATACGCGCCATCAGCGGAATTTGCTGGCCCTGCAAGCCGTAGGGATAGCCGCGGCCATCAATATGTTCATGGTGGAGCTCGATGCCGGGCAGCATCTCTTTCAATTGTGAAACCGGGCGCATGATGTTTGCGCCTTTCACGGTGTGCTGCTTCATCAAGTCGAATTCTTCGGGCGTCAATGCGCCGGGCTTTTTCAAGACGCGGTCTTCGACTCCGATTTTTCCGACGTCATGAAGCAGGGCAGCGACGCGCAGCTTGTCCAATTCTTCGGCCGAAAGCCCGAGTTCGCGCCCAATGAGCCCCGAATACTTTGCAACACGCCCGGAGTGACCGCGCGTGTACGGATCCTTTTCGTCGATGGCTGCGGCGAGCATGCGAATCGAGCCGATAAAAAGCTCGCGGTTTTCTTCCGCGGCTTCTTTCAGCTTTTCGATGTACTCTTCGATGTCGCTGGCCATTTTGTTGAAGTTCTCGGCCAGCTCGCTGATTTCCGAGGCCCCGCGCACCGGCGAGCGTTGATGAAATTCGCCACGGCTGATGGCGCGCGTGGAAGCCGCGAGGCCGCGAATCGGCTCGCTGATGCCCACCGCAAAAAAGTAACCGAAAAGGATAGCCACGAGAACGACCACGGTGACGAATGCGAGAGCCTGGCGGTTTAGTTCCGTCACGCCCGCGTCGGCACGAGCCTGATCCAGGCTGCGTTCGGCGACCACCGCCCAATTGACCTCGGGGAATGTGCTATACGTACCAACCATTTCGACCGGATGCTTTGGCCCGCCCTCCACGAAGCGAATGGTCTCCGTGTTGCGGAGTTCCTGGGGCAGAGCGCGAATCTGCTCCACAAGCTTTCCGCTGGCTTCGGCCCCGGGCACGAAGTTTTTCGAGTCGGGATGCGCGACGATGTGCCCGGAGTGGTCCACGACGAAGACCGTGCGGCCGCGCACGCTGGCGTCTCTCAGGCGATGCGAAATGGGTTCGAGAGAGACGACCGCAGCGATCATGCCGGTGAAGTTACCCGTCAAATCCTTGAGTGGAACGGCCAACACAAAAGCCGGTTGATTGTCCGGGGCGAGCGCGAGAGGATCGCTGCGAAACTTAACGGTGTGCAACTCTTCCGATTGCATGCAGGTTTGAAACGCACGTATCAAGGCTTTGGCCACGAACGGATCCTGTTCGGCCTGGAAATTACCTTGAGAAGCTTTAGTGCCTTTGCCATTCTTATCGACCGCGGTCAGGTAAAGAAACGTTTCGCGGTTGCTGTTGACAAATTCTTCGAGGAGCCGGGTGACCTTGGGTTCGGCGGCTGGGTCTTCGACATTGTCGATGAGCCCCGTCAGAGTCAGAATTTGCCGCTCGCTATAGAGTTGTTGGGTCTGATTGAACTCGAAAAGTTGGATTTCCTGGGCCAGGGACCGCGTCAAGTCCGACTGCTGAACGCGCTCGGTGTCGACCAGCTTGTCCTGGCTGAGCTGCAAAACCTGGCGGTGGTAAAGCCCGATGGGCAGAGCGCTGACGAGCAATAGCGCGCCCAGGACGAGCCACAGGATGCGCACACGTCCTTTGCGCAGACGTTGCCACGTGGATGAGCCGGGTTCTGGCATCTCAACTCTCAATTTTAGGGGAATAGAGGACGCAGCGGGGGCCGCGAATGCCGACGCGTCGCGCATCTGCAACTGGAACCTTGGTACTAGTGGCTAGAAGCAGACCAGAGATTGCGTGCCCGCAAACGGCTTGAAAGGGCCCTAACTCTTAGTATTGCGTGGGTTACGCCTATTCGCGCTTTAGGCGGCGCTCCATGACGTTCCTGATGGCCTCCCGGGGCGACCGGCCCTGGTGCAGTATGGCGCTAACTTGTTCTGTGATGGGGAGTTCTACCCCGGTTTCCCGCGCAAGGGCCAAAAGAGCGCCCGCGGTGCCCACGCCTTCGGCGACCATCTTCATGCCTTCCAGAATCTCGGTGAGCGGGCGGCCCTTGCCAAGTTCTACGCCCACGTAGCGGTTGCGGCTCAGTGCGCCGGTACAGGTCAGGACGAGGTCGCCCAAGCCGGCGAGGCCGGTGAGCGTTTCCGGGCGCGCGCCGAAAGCAACCGCGAGCCGCGTCATTTCCGCGAGGCCGCGCGTGATCAGTGCCGCCAACGGATTGTGGCCGAGACCTAGCCCTTGGCAGACACCCGCCG
>DATEWL010000526.1:0-6153 GCA_035258025.1 Candidatus Acidiferrum sp.
AGCCAGCCAGGAACCCATAGCGCCTCAAGAAGCAATCCGAATGATTTCTGCTGCTTTGCCTCGCTGACCTCCTGTAGTTCATTCATTTCCGCTTCCGGGGTTTATAATCTTTCCACCATGGACAACAAACAGATCGCCCGCATCCTCCGCGAAACCGCGCAGCTTCTGGAAATCGACGGCGCCATCATCGGCCGCTACCGCAGCTACGAAAAGGCGGCAGAACTAATCGATGGACTGCCGGATTCGATCGAGCAACTCGTAAAAGAGCCCGAAAAGTTGGAAGAGCTTCCGGGCATCGGCGAGCGCATGGTGGAACATCTTCAGGAAATCGTCAAAACTGGGGATTACGCGCTTCGCAAGAAGCTGCTGAAGAAATATCCGGCTACTCTACTCGATTTACTCCAACTGCAATCGCTCGGGCCGAAGAAAGTGGCGTTCCTGTGGTCCAACTTCAAAGCGGGAACCGTAGCTGACGTGGAGAAGATCGCGAAGGAGGGCAAACTTCGCGACCTTCCGGGTTTTGGCGAAAAGAGCGAACAAAACATTCTGAAGGCCGTTGAAGTTTTCAAGAAAACTTCGGGGCGATTCCACATTGATACGGCGGAAGCCGCGGCCGCGGAAATCATCGCGCACATCAAGAAAGCGGGAAAGGCCGTGGAGGATGTGACCCCTGCGGGATCGCTGCGGCGCGGCAAAGAGACGGTGGGAGATTTGGATTTGCTGCTGACGCTTGGGGCTGGCCATACTTCGCAAAAACATGTTGACGCTCTGGCCAAACACATCCTTGAGTTTTCTGGAATCGATCAGACACTGGCGCACGGAGAGAACAAAGTCAGCTTCACGCTGCAGAACGGTTTGCAGGTGGACGTGCGGCTGCTGGAAAAGGAAAGTTTTGGCGCCGCGCTGCTTTATTTCACGGGATCCAAGGAACACAACGTTTCGCTGCGCGGGCGTGCCAACGATATGGGCTTGACGCTGAACGAGTACGCGCTGGCCACGCTAAAAGGAGAGAAGCCTGTCGCGCGCCGCACCGAGGAAGAGATTTACGCGAAGCTGAAGCTGGACTATATCCCGCCCGAGCTGCGCGAAAACACGGGAGAAATCGCGGCCGCCGAGGCGCACAAACTGCCGCACTTGATTGAACTGAAAGATATGAAAGGCGACTTGCAGATGCATACGACGGCCAGCGATGGAAAGAATTCCATCGAGGAGATGGCCGAAGCAGCCCGCAAATTGGGCCACCAGTACATCGCGATTACCGATCATTCGAAAGCCGTTACGGTCGCAAACGGCTTGGATGAAAAGCGCATGGCCGCGCATATTAAGGAGATTCACAAGGCGAGCGATAAGGGGCTGGGGATTCGCGTGCTGGCCGGGGCGGAAGTCGACATCATGAAGGAGGGCTCGCTGGATTATTCGGACGAATTGCTTGCGCAACTGGACGTGGTGGTGTGCTCGATTCACTCCTATTTCAACTTGGATCGAGCTGCGATGATCGAGCGGATGCTCGCGGCCATCGAGAATCCCTACACACAGATCATCGCGCATCCCACGGGACGCCTGCTCTTGCGTCGCGATCCGTTCGACTACGACATGGAAAAGATTTTGGAGGCCTGCGCCAAGCATGGCGTGGCCATGGAATGCAATTCGTATCCCGACCGGCTGGATTTGAAGGACGTCTATCTGCGGATGTGCAAGGACCGCGGCGTGAAAGTGGTCATTTCGACGGACTCGCATAATGCCGGAAATCTGGCGTTTATCCGCTACGGCGTGACGATGGCGCGGCGCGGCTGGCTCGAAAAGCGCGACGTCATCAATACTTTGCCTACCGAGCAGTTCCTGGCGGCGCTTCGACCAAAACCCGGCGCAGAGAAGCAGAAATCCGCGACTCCCAAAAAGTCCGCCGCCAAACCCTAGACTTCCTTGGATCTGCGCTGTCAGGGACGCGGATGGGACTTATCGGACGATGGGGCCGTGAGTTGCGTCTATTTGGGGCAAGCTAGGCATTACACGGCCGAGTGGAATGTAAGAAAGGGAACATTTTGACCCGGGGTGTCGTACCTATTGTTAGAACGCCATACTTCGGAGGCTTTGAGCCATGAAACTGCATCCTAAGCGCGCTTCAGCGCTTCGTTCGGGAATTGTCGCGGCTGCCCTGCTCGCTTTGGTCGCACTTGCGCCACGCGCCAGCGCTACGGACTGGACCAAGAACTACACGATCAGCGGACGCGCTAATGTGCGGATTGATACGAATGATGGCAGCGTGCGCGTGAGCACCAGCGACTCCAAGTCGGTCGAATTTCGCGTCGAGTACGAAGGCTACGAGATGGACAAGAACTTGCACGTTGAGGCGCACCAGAATGGCGACCAAGTAGAGCTGGTCGCAAGGGTTACGGGTCATTGGGGATTTTCGTGGGGCGGCCATGGCCGGAGACTACATATTGAAGTGCGTATGCCCAAAGACGCTGATTTGAATGCACATACGGGCGACGGATCGGTGGAGGCCAGTTCGATTAATGGAAATGTAAGCGTGGAGACGGGCGACGGGTCGATCCATGCGAATATCTTGACCGGGACCATTGACCTCCATACCCATGATGGCAGCATCAATGTGGATACCCTAAAGGGAGATATAAAGCTTCGCACCGGGGACGGCTCGATTGAAGCGCGAGGGTTGGACGGAAAGGTGGATGCCGACAGCGGTGACGGGCATGTCAGGATCGCAGGGCGGTTTGACGGGCTGAATGTCAGGACTGGCGATGGCAGCGTGGATACCCACGTCCTGCCGGGGTCGAAGATGGCTTCTAGCTGGAATATACGGACTGGAGACGGCAGCGTGGATTTGGCGCTCCCGGGCGACTTCCAGGCAAACATTGACGCCAGCACCGGCGACGGGCACATCAGCGTGGGCTTGCCGGTTACCGTCGAGGGGACGTTCAGTAACTCGCAGCTCCACGGGAAGATGAATGGGGGGGGGCAGTCCCTGACGGTGCATACCGGGGATGGTTCGATCCGTCTGAGCAAGGCGTAGGCTGACGTCGCCATCGATGGCGATTGGTGGGGTCCTCGAGAAGACTCACTTTGGGTAGCGCTGCCAGTACTATTACTGGAAAAATGTGCCTTCAGAGCGACACTTGTCCTCTTCTGGCGACGCAAGTTTGCCGGGTCCATGAGCAAGTTATTGAAAACACAAAGGTTGACTTTGGAAGCGTACCTGCCCTTCTTACCAGTGTCTTAGAGGGGGGTTCTCGTGGTCGTCGTACTTCTTGCATTCGCAATGGTAGCTTTGGTTTCAATCACAATTGCCAGCACGATTTCCGGCATGAATGGCCGTCGCGGTTCCTGACCCTGCCTGCTAAAGGCAGACTGCGCACCTGACTTCGGAGTCGCGGTTGGTCGCCTGTTTCGCTGGATTGTTATCCCAATAGTTTTTCCGCACGTTCTTCCCTTTCGACGATTACTCGTTCTGGAGCATAATCAGCTCTCAAGGACGAGTTCATGGTCATCCGCCCAGTAAACAGCTCGGCTGCGCATCGATCGCCACAGCTGCGGCGCGCAGCGCAGCAGACGGGCGCGCTGGGGCTCACGCGTGCGCAGGGATGGGGGATACTTTTTCTCGTCTACACGGCGCTCTTTGTACTTTTCTTCGGTTACCACTACCTCGACGACCTCTCACGTCAACGGCCAGGAACTTTTGCGGTGCGCTTTCTGGAGGAATTCACCGGGGTTTACACAGTATTCCTCCTTCTGCCGCTGGTGTTGCGCGTGGCAGACTTTTACTTGTTCAAAGTTAAGGGATGGACGCGTCAGGTTGTGTTCCATCTCGTAACGGCAGCAGGGTTTTCTTTTTTGCATACAAGTTTGATGGCGCTCAGCCGGTGGATTCTAGCTCCTTTGATGGGCCTCGGAAGTTACGATTACGGAATTATGCGTTTCCGGTTTCCAATGGAATTTTCGAACGATTTGATGGGCTATACGGTCATCGTGCTGGTGTACTACTTCTTTGAACGACTGCGGATTGCGCAGGCGCAGCAGCTCGCAGCGGCGGAATTGCAGGCGAAACTTGCCCAGGCACAGCTGGAGAACCTGCGATTGCAGTTGCAGCCGCATTTTTTGTTTAACACTTTGAACACGATTTCTTCAGTGATGTACGAGGATGTGCCGGCGGCGGACGCGATGTTGACGCAACTGAGCGAACTGCTGCGACTGACGTTGCGCACGGCGAATTCGCACGAAATCCCGTTGGCGCAGGAGCTCGAAATCACGCGGCTCTATTTGCAAATTATGCAGAAGCGGTTTGAATCGAATTTGCGGGTGACTTACTCCGTGGATTCGGAGTTGGAGAACTCGCTGGTGCCTCAGCTGATTTTGCAGCCGCTGGTGGAGAATTCTTTGCGGCATGGTTTGAAGGATGGCGGGGCGGGGATAGATATAACGATCGGGGCGCGGCGCGAGAATGGTTCGCTGATTCTGCAGGTCGCCGATACAGGGACGGGTTTTGGAGCGCAAGGCGGCGAGGCGGTGATGAATCGAGGAGTTGGACTGGCCAATATTCGTGGCCGGTTAGAGCAATTGTATGGCGCGGAGCAGGAGTTTGCGATTGCGAACCGACCGTCAGGCGGCGCCGAAGTGACACTGAAAGTGCCGTTTCATGTGGAGGAGTGTATTCAACCGGTTGGTTGAATACGACAGTAGCCAAGAAGTGTCCGAAAATGCGGCTAAGTTATTGATTACATGTTACTTACTTTTGGTTATGCGACAGGTTTCAGTCATTGCGTTGTCGTTTGGTTGGGTGAATGGCCTCCTCGAACACACTTCAGGTCCTGGTTGTGGATGACGAAGCGCCGGCTAGGCGCAAGATTCTAAGGCTGTTACGCGAGGAACGGGACGTCAAAGTGGTGGCGGAGGCTGGCGGGGCGGAATCCGCGATTAGCGCGATTGAGAAGCACCGGCCTGACCTTGTTTTCCTGGATGTGCAGATGCCGGGGATGGATGGATTCGGGGTCGTTCAGGCGATTCCCGCGAAGGAAATGCCGCGCGTTGTCTTTGTGACGGCGCACGACCAGTACGCTCTGCGAGCGTTTGAGGTGCATGCGTTTGATTATTTGTTGAAGCCGTTCGGAGAAGAGCGGTTCCGAACTGTGTTGCGGCGGGCACGGGAGCAGAACGCGCAATCGAGCGATGGGTTTGGGGCGCGCATTCAGGAGCTGCTGCGTCAGTTGGAGCGTGAGCGATCCTTTCCGGACCGGTTACTAGTGCACGAAAATGAGCGGGCGCACTTTGTGTCGATTCGGGAGATATCGTGGATCGAAGCTGATCGAAACTACCTGATATTGCATTGCGGGGTGAAGACGCACACCTTGCGCGGAACGCTGGAATCTATAGCAGGTTCGCTCGACCCTAAGATTTTTGTTCGGATTAACCGCGGGAGCCTGGTTCGGCTAGATGCGATACGCGAGTTGCTGCCGTGGTTTCACGGAGAGTACAAGGTCATTCTGAAGGATGCGACGGAGTTGCGTTGGAGCCGGCGGTACGTAAAGCAGCGTCCTGAACTACTGAAACCTCGTTGAAATCGATCGCGAGCGCGGAAGGCCCGTTCGTCCCTGAGCTAAGCCCTGTTGTCCCAAGTGCTTTGTTGCTGAATAATTTCTCGCGATAATCGCCCCACTATGAAATACAAACATTTTTTCAAGCCTGCTGCGTGGACTCCCCTGCTCTCCTTTTTGTTCCTGTTTCCCGGGATGGTGACGGCACAAACAGCTCCCGACGCCGGTTGGCCGAACTACGGCAATGATCCGGGCGGGACACGTTACTCCGCCGCAAAGCAGATTGACCGCAGCAATGTGGCGCAACTGAAGGTGGCGTGGACATATCGCACGGGGGCATTGCCTTACGACGAGGAGTTGGATAAGAAAGCGGCATTTGAAGCTACGCCGATTTTGATTGAGGGAAAACTTTTCTTGAGCACGCCGTACGATCATGTGATCGCTTTAAATGCGGTGAGCGGCGTGAAGATTTGGGAATTTGATCCGAAGCTGGAACATCCTTACGGATTTTCTGAAGTGACGTCGCGAGGGGTCTCGGCTTGGCGTGATGCGACGGCAAAGGCGGGCAAGGCTTGCGCGCTACGCATTTTCATCGGTACGTTGGACG
>DATEWL010000527.1:0-5031 GCA_035258025.1 Candidatus Acidiferrum sp.
GAAAATACGCGAGTTTACGACGGAAAAGTTCTTCCTCACCGATCTTGTCGATCACCTCCCATCCTCCGCCACGGTGCCCTCCCCGGACAAAATTCTCGGCCACATCGTTGGGGCGCCGGACTTTCTTACTTATTCTAAGGACATCTACCGGTATTACGACGAGCTAGCAAAGGCCAGCCCGCGAGTGAAGGTCTATCGGGTGGGCAAATCGGAAGAGGGGCGCGACTTTCTGCTCGTAGCCGTGAGCGACGAGGCCAACATCGCGCAGCTCGACCACCTGCGCGATATCACCGCTAAGCTCGCTGATCCCCGCAAAATTACCGATGCCGATGCAAGGCAGCTCATCGCGGGTGGCAAACCATTTTATTGGGCTTCCGGCTCGATCCACTCGCCCGAGACGGGATCTCCAGAAATGTTGATGGAATTGGCGTACCGCCTGGCGGTGGAAGATTCGCCGCTCATCCAGAACATTCGCAAGAATGCGGTTTTTCTGATTACGCCGATCGTCGAAGTGGACGGCCATGACCGAGTTGTGGATTCCTGGAATTACAAAAAGGCCAATCCTGACAAGCCGCAGCCGGACCTCGTTTACTGGGGACACTACGTGCAGCACGACAACAATCGCGACGGCATCGCCATGGGTCTCAAACTCTCACAGATGATGATGCAGAATTTTTTCTACTGGCATCCGCAGGTACTGCACGATCTGCACGAATCGATTCCCTATCTTTATGTGTCCACGGGCACGGGACCTTATAACGCGTGGCTCGACCCGATCGTGATCAACGAGTGGCAGAAGTTCGCCTACAACGACGTGCAAGGAATGACGGAGCGCGGCGTGGTAGGCGTGTGGACGCACGGCTTCTATGACGGCTGGGCGCCCAACTACATGTTTTATGTGGCGAACGGACACAATTCGATCGGCCGCTTCTACGAAACGTATGGCAATAGCACTCCCGAAACGAAGCTAGCGGAGCTGCCGCCAAGCTCCACGAGCCGCGCGTGGTTCCGGCCCAACCCGCCTCTGCCCAAAGTCATGTGGTCGCTGCGCAATAACACCAATCTGGAAGAAAGCGGCGTGCTTCTTTCGCTGGACTACACCGCGCAGCACGGTCAGGAACTCCTGAAGGATTTCTATGAGAAGAGTAAACGCTCCGTTGCGAAAGCCACGACGGAAGGCCCTGCAGCTTGGGCCATCGTGAATGACGGCAGGCGGCCAGCGCTTGCAGCCCAACTGGCGAATTTGCTGCAAAAACAGGGCGCCGAGGTACAGAAACTCGAACAGGACTTCGAAGTGAAGGAAACAGTGTCGCCAGCGGGTAAGCCCGCGGACGCGAAGAGCGCTGATACGAAAGCTGAGAAACCTAAAGACGACGCAGCCGCCAAGAAAACCGAGGAAGCGAAGAGCACGAAGCTTCCTCTGGGCAGCTACATCATTCGCATGGACCAGCCTTACAGCCGGATGGTGGACATGCTGCTGGACACGCAATATTACTCGACAAGCGACCCGCGTCCTTACGATGACACTGGCTGGACACTCGGGCCCTTGCGCAATGTGAAGACTGTCCGCATCACGGACACGGCGATCCTCAAGGCGCCGATGACGCTTGTGGACACGACCGCCAAATTCGATGGCGGTGGCGTGATTCCTCCGCATTCTGAAAAAGGCAAAACGGCAGTAGCGGCGAAATTTTACGTTATCAACGCGACAGGCGAACCCAACCTTGCGACTCTGCGTTTTCGGCTGAAGGACGTGAAGTTTTATGCCGCGGAAGATGGCTTCGAGGCCGCCGGACAGAAATTCGTTCCCGGCACTTTTATTCTTCCGCTCGAAGGCAATCCAGCCGATCTGGATCTGCGGCTAAATGCCGCAGCCCGGGAGCTGGGCGTTCGCGTCACGAGCGCGCAGTCCGTTCCGGACGTGGCGCGGCATGAAGTCGGCGTGCCGCGCATTGCTCTGATGCACAACTGGACGGACACACAGAATGAAGGCTGGTTCCGCCTTGCGCTGGAAGAGACCGGAGTGCCATACGCCTACATTTCTGATATCACCGTGCGCAATACGGCCAATCTTCGAGAGAAGTACGATGTGATTCTGTTTCCCCCAACATTTTTTGGTCTTCAACAAATTCTGAACGGCATACCGGCGCGCACCAACGCAGACGGCATCGAAGCCGGCGGGCCGATTCCCTGGCAGAATTCTTCCACGACGCCGAACTTCGGCGGAGTCGACGAGGCCGCGGACATCCGCGGCGGTTTGGGTTTTGATGGCGTGGCTCATCTGAAAAAATTCATCGAAGAAGGCGGGCTCTTTATTCCCATTGGGCCCAGCGCGCATCTCCCGATCGATCTTGGAATCACCGATACCGTGATCATCAACGATACCCACCAGCTGCAAGCGCGGGGCATGATCGCTCGCGCTACCGTTGAGGACAAGGCCAGCCCGATCACCTACGGCTATGACGATGCCGTCGGCGTGTACTTCAATCAAGGGCCGGTGTTCAGCGTTTCGGTTGCGGGGAGGTTTGGCCGGTTCTTCGCCGACGACGCAGGTGGCTCGCGCCCCAGCGGCAGAGGTTCGATGACCGATCCGGATATTCCGCAAGGCCGCGCCTGGACCGAGCCGGAAGCTCCCGTACATCGGAGCAAAGCCGAGCAGGAGCTCTACGTCAACCCCGAGTTGCGTTCCGATTTGAGCTCGTTTCTTCCGCCGCCCTCGCTTTACCCGCGCGTTGTTCTGCGCTTCGCCGGCGAAAAGGACTTGCGCATTAGCGGGATGCTGGCAGGCGGCTCGGAGCTGGCGGAATCACCGGCGATCGTGGACGTGCCGGTGGGCAAGGGACACGTCGTCTTGTTCGCTACGAACCCCATGTGGCGGCAAGAGACGCAGGGAAGCTTTATGCTGCTGCTCAACGCCGCGCTGAACTTCGACCACTTGAATGCGGGCCGCAAAGCCCCGGCACCTGCAAAAGCCAAGACTGCGTCTCCGGCGACAAAACCCTAGGCCGGGCGTTCCAAACCGCCAAGCGTCTCGCTTTCGGCACACTAGGACGACGCCACGAACCAGCGTGCAAGAAGGGCTGCTAAGATCGTTCTATCTGAGTAGCTTCCATTTGAGCGCGTGGGTGCGCCTGCATGGCCGACGACGGAAGTCCTTTAATTCGAGAGTCTACCGGGAAGTGGGGGCTAGGTTTTTGGAGCCTGATCGCCACGCAGTTTCAGGGCGCGTTCAATGACAACGGCCTGAAATTTTTCGTCATTTTCCTTATCCTCGGAACCAATCCCACCGATTCACAAAGAGATCTTCTCGTCTTCTACGTCGGAAACCTGTTTGCCGTCCCGTTTCTTCTTTTTTCCATGGCGGGTGGCTACCTGGCAGACCGTTTCAGCAAACGAACCGTCGCAATCGCCACGAAAATCTTCGAGATTTTCGCAATGATGTTTGCGATCTATGCATTCTCGAACGGCAGTACGAGGATGGCATTCGTTGTGATTTTTCTCGCAAGCACGCAAGCTGCCTTCTTTGGTCCCGCAAAGTACGGATTGCTGCCGGAAGTACTGCCGGACAAGTTGTTATCGTGGGGCAACGGAATTCTCGAGCTTACGACTTTCATCGCCATTATTGCTGGTGCCGTGGTCGGCCCGTTATTGGCGCAGCGCTTTCGTGGGCACGAGCTTTATGCGGGCCTCATCTTCGGCTTTTGCACTTTAATTGGCCTGGCGACGAGCTTCACGATCTCGCATGTGCCCGCCGCTGACCCTTCCCGGAAATTTCGCTTCAACATCTTTAGCGATCTGATAAAGCAAGCTCGCATTGTCCGGCCGGATCGCACATTGCATCTGGCTGTCGTGGGCAACACCTACTTCTGGTTTCTCGGCGCGCTGTTGCAATTTGTGATTGTCTTTTATGGCCGCGAGGTTTTGCATATTGACGAAACGCACGGCGGCTACCTGCAAGCAGCTCTTGCGATTGGCATCGGCATCGGCAGCTACGCGGCTGGGCTGCTTTCCGGCGGAAAAATCGAATATGGTCTCATCCCGCTCGGCGCCATCGGAATGTCCGTGTTTGCATTCGCGATCTCCATCCATGGATTATCTTTTTTTCAGGTGATTGTCCTGCTCGCCGCTCTCGGCTTCGCTGGCGGATTCTTCGTGGTGCCAATCAATGCATTAATCCAGCATCGTCCTGCCGAAGACAAAAAGGGCAGCGTTATTGCGTTCGCAAATTTTCTTTCGTTCGTCGGTGTCATTGGCGCGTCTGCGATCTACTCCGGATTCACGCATTATCTGCACGTCGGGCTGCAGTCGTTCTTTATTTGGACGGCTGTCATGTCGCTGGCCGCAACCGTTTATGTTATTTGGCTGCTGCCGGATTCTTTGCTGCGGCTTCTGCTGTGGATGCTCACGCATACGCTTTACCGGCTTGATGTCGCGGGGCGCGAACGCGTTCCGGTGCGTGGCGGCGCACTGCTGGTTCCCAACCATGTCTCCATGGCCGATGCAGTGCTGCTCCTTGCTTCTGTCGACCGCCCGGTACGCTTCCTGATGTTCAAAGGATCGTATGATCACCCGTTGGTTAAGCCGTTCGCGAAAATATTGGGCGTAATCCCCATTTCTTCCGATCAAGGTCCACGTGAAATGATTCATTCCTTGCGCCGCGCAACCCAGGCGCTGCAGGACGGCGAGCTCGTTTGTATTTTCCCCGAAGGGCAAATGACACGCATCGGCCAGATGATGCCGTTCCGCCGCGGCATGGAACGCATCATCAAAGGCGTCGATGTACCGATCATCCCCGTGAATCTTGACGGCGTGTGGGGCTCGATATTCAGTTTTGCGGGCGGGCGCTTTCTCTGGAAATTGCCCCGCCATCTGCCGTATCCCGTGCGCGTGACGTTTGGTGCGCCACTGCCTTCCACGGCGTCGGCGCAGGAAGCGCGGCAGGCCGTACAGGACCTCGGCGCGGAAGCGTTCGAGCGGCGCAAGCCTCAAATGCGGCCGCTACCGCGGACTTTTCTCTACACAGCGCGGCGT